>NZ_NPJK01000063.1:0-154364 GCF_002251285.1 Prevotella sp. P5-64 | reverse complement strand
AGAGGCGCTTCGCACCTCAACCCTGGGCTGTGAAATCGCAACTCCTACAGAGTTGCCGGGGGTGCGTACCGTCTGCACCGTACTGCCTATATCATCGACCAAGGTAAAACAACTCCGCACCTCAACCCTGGGCTATGAAATCGCAACTTCATTACCTTTCCGCATCGCATTGCGCCGCGCCGGTGACCTTCGGTTTAGAGTTGCCGGTGATGTGTACCGTCTGCGCCGTACTGCCTATATCATTGACCAAGGTAAAACAACTCCGCACCTCAACCTTGGGCTATGTAATCGCAACTCCTACAGAGTTGCCGGGGGTGCGTACCGTCTGCGCCGTATTGCCTATATCATTGACCAAGGTAAAACAACTCCGCGCCTCAACCTTGGGCTATGTAATCGCAACTCCTACAGAGTTTCCGGGGGTGCGTACCGTCTGCGCCGTTCTGCCTATATCATTGACCAAGGTAAAACAACTCCGCACCTCAACCTTGGGCTATGTAATCGCAACTCCATTACCTTTCCGCGTCGCATTGCGCCGCGCCGGTGACCTTCGGTTTAGAGTTGCCGGTGATGTTTACCGTCTGCGGCGTATTATCTATGCCGTTGTCAGGTGTCAAATCGCTATTTACCCTCATGGGAAGACTGGGGTGGGGTACGCTGCTGGTCCCTTTTGTTGTGGGGCTTGTCAGCAGCAGCAACTCTGTAGGAGTTGCGCTTTCCCAGCCCAGGGTTGCGGGCGTAGTCCGCTACCCTGGGTAGCTGCACAACTATTATAGCTACTCTGTAGGAGTTGCGATTAGCCGAAGGCGTTATGCTCAGTTAATAATAATCGTCTACACATTTTTTTCCATTATCCTGCTGGAGGTAACGCCTACGGCTAAACGCAACACTTACAGCGTTGCTACCTTTTTTGCACCAATACCCAGGGTAGAGGCGCTTCGCACCTCAACCCTGGGCTATGTAATCGCAACTCCTACAGAGTTGCCGGGGATGCGTACCGTCTGCGGCGTACTGCCTATGCCGTTGTCGGGTGTCAAATCGCTATTTACCCTCTTGGGAAGACTGGGGTGGGGTACGCTGCTGGTCTCTTTTGTTGTGGAGCTTGTCAGCAGCAGCAACTCTGTAGGAGTTGCGCTTTCCCAGCCCAGGGTTGCGGGCGTAGTCCGCTACCCTGGGTAGCTGCACAACTATTATAGCTACTCTGAAGGAGTTGCGATTAGCCGAAGGCGTTATGCTCGGTTAATAATAATTGTCTAAACCTTTTTTTCCATTATCCTGCTGGAGGTAACGCCTACGGCTAAACGCAACACTTACAGCGTTGCTACCTTTTTTGCACCAATACCCAGGGTAGAGGCGCTTCGCACCTCAACCCTGGGCTATGTAATCGCAACTCCTACAGAGTTGCCGGGGGTGCGTACCGTCTGCGCCGTACTGCCTATATCATTGACCAAGGTAAAACAACTCCGCACCTCTACCTTGAGCTATGTAATCGCAACTCCATTACCTTTCCGCGTCGCATTGCGCCGTGCCGATGACCTTCGGTTCACAGTTGCCGGTGATGCGTACCGTCTGCGCCGTACTGCCTATATCATTGACCAAGGTAAAACAACTCCGCGCCTCAACCTTGGGCTATGTAATCGCAACTCCTACAGAGTTTCCGGGGGTGCGTACCGTCTGCGCCGTTCTGCCTATATCATTGACCAAGGTAAAACAACTCCGCGCCTCAACCTTGGGCTATGTAATCGCAACTCCTACAGAGTTTCCGGGGGTGCGTACCGTCTGCGCCGTTCTGCCTATATCATTGACCAAGGTAAAACAACTCCGCACCTCAACCTTGGGCTATGTAATCACAACTCCATTACCTTTCCGCGTCGCATTGCGCCGCGCCGGTGACCTTCGGTTTAGAGTTGCCGGTGATGTGTACCGTCTGCGCCGTATTATCTATGCCGTTGTCAGGTGTCAAATCGCTATTTACCCTCATGGGAAGACTGGGGTGGGGTACGCTGCTGGTCCCTTTTGTTGCGGGGCTTGTCAGCAGCAGCAACTCTGTAGGAGTTGCGCTTCCCCAGCTTAGGGTAGCGGGCGTAGTCCGCTACCCTGGGTAGCTGCACAACTATTATAGCTACTCTGAAGGAGTTGCGATTAGCCGAAGGCGTTATGCTCGGTTAATAATAATCGTCTACACCTTTTTTTTCCATTATCCTGCTGGAGGTAACGCCTACGGCTAAGCGCAACACTTACAGCGTTGCTACCTTTTTTGTACCAATACCCAGGGTAGAGGCGCTTCGCACCTCAACCCTGGGCTGTGAAATCGCAACTCCTACAGAGTTGCCGGGGGTGCGTACCGTCTGCGCCGTACTGCCTATATCATCGACCAAGGTAAAACAACTCCGCACCTCAACCTTGGGCTATGAAATCGCAACTCCTACAGAGTTGCCGGGGGTGCGTACCGTCTGCGCCGTACTGCCTATATCATTGACCAAGGTAAAACAACTCCGCACCTCAACCTTGGGCTATGTAATCGCAACTCCTACAGACTTGCCGGGGGTGCGTACCGTCTGCACCGTACTGCCTGTGCCGTTGTCGGGTGTCAAATCGCTATTTACCCTCTTGGGTAGGTTGGGGGTAAATTCATGCATTGGCCTCTGCTACTTCCATGGCTTGTCCTCGGTCTATGGCGGGGTTCTCAAAATCTTGGGGGATAGTCTGCTAAAAAGCGGACATTCGTTTGGCTCTTTCAGCCAAAATCCTTAACTTTGTGTGCGTTATAACAATCATCAATGTCATGAAGAAAATTTCAACACTACTCCTGCTGATGGTGGCATGCCTTACCGCCTCGGCTCAGTATCAGGCTTCGCCCGAAATCCTCAAGGCCCGTACCGAATTCCAGGACAACAAGTTTGGCATCTACATCCACTGGGGACTCTACTCCATGCTCGGCAACGGCGAGTGGGTGATGAGTAACCGCAACATTAATTATAAGGAATATACCCACCTGGCCGACGGCTTCTATCCCTCCAAGTTCGACGCCGAGGAATGGGTCAAGGCGTTCAAGGCCGCCGGTGCCCGCTACGTCACCTTTACCACCCGTCATCACGATGGCTTCTCGATGTTCAAGACATCGGCCAATAACTATAACATCGTCGATGGTACTCCCTTCCACCGCGATGTGCTCAAAGAGCTCGCTGATGCCTGTCAGAAGTATGGCATCAAGCTCCACCTCTACTATTCACACGTAGACTGGTCGCGCCCCGACTATCCTCAGGGATGGAGCGGTATGGGTATCGGCAAGCCCAAGGACCAGTACAACTATGACTCCTACCTCGCTTTCATGAAGCACCAGCTCACCGAGCTGCTCACCAACTATGGCCCCATCGGTGCCATCTGGTTTGACGGCTACTGGGACCAGAAGAACAACCCCAAGTTTGACTGGCGTCTCGACGAGCAGTACAGCCTTATCCACCGCCTGCAGCCCGGCTGTCTCGTGGCCAACAACCACCACAAGGCCCCCAAGCCCGGCGAAGACCTGCAAACCTTTGAGCAGGACCTGCCCGGTCAGAACACAGCCGGTTATTCCAAGGGAACGGTGATAGGACAGTTGCCTCTGGAGACTGTGATGACCATGAACAAGGTCTGGGGCTACGACATCACCGACAAGAAGTACAAGAGCTCTGAATATATCATCCAGCACATCATCAAGGCTGCCGGCAACAATGCCAACTATGTCATCAACATCGGTCCCCGCCCCGACGGCAAGCTGCCCGTAGAGGCTGTCGAGCGCCTCAAGGCTATTGGTGACTGGATGGGCCGCTATGGCGAGACCATCTATGGTACCCGCGGTGGCATCGTGCGTCCCCATGACTGGGGCGTTACCACCCAGAAGGGCAACACCCTCTATGTGCATATCATGAACTGCCAGGACCGTGCCCTCTTCCTCCCCCTCACCGAACGCCGTGTGGCCAGTGCGCGTATGTATGACGGTCACCAGAAGGTGCGTGTCAGCAAGAACGCTGAGGGCGTGACCCTCGAACTCCCCGCTGTGCCCAAGGGTGTGGACACCATCGTTGAGCTGACTCTCAAATAGTCTGCCGTCTCTCCCCACGAGAACCAACAAAGCCCGAAACCATCTGCAGGTTTCGGGCTTTGTCATATCTTTGAGCTTGGGGGTGGGGGAAGGGGCTGTAGGTGGTATCAGATTTGCCTCACATTACCCCTTCAGATGCTCAAAATCAGGCAGTCCGTAGTCAGTCCTTCCCTCGCCCTGCCCAGTAATTACTTGAATGATTGAAAAAATAACACGAATTAATGCTAAACTTTTTGTGTGTCACTCTGTTTTTTGCTATCTTTGCCTTATCATGAAGAAGACCGTATCATTCATCCTCATGGCGATGCTGTCGCTCAGCCTCAGCGCCGCCAAAGTGGTTACCTCGGCGTCGCTCAAGCTCGTTGCCGATGGCAAGACCCTTAACACCGAAGCTATCCAGAACGCCATCGACCGTCTGTCTAAGAAGGGCGGCGGCAAGTTGACAATCAGCAAGGGCCTTTACCTCACCGGGGCCATTCAGCTGAAGAGTGGGGTAGAGCTCCACCTCGAGCGCGGTGCCGTGCTCTTGGGCAGCACCAATCCCGATGACTATTACCAGCTGCAGGTGATGGGCGACGGCGACGTGGTGCGCAAGGACAACTCCAAGTATGCCCTCGTGCTCGCCCAGGGTGCCCGCAACATAGCCCTCACCGGCGAGGGAGTCATCGACGGACAGGGTCAGGAGCTGGCGCTCACTATCGACTCGCTCGTGAAATGTGGCGTGAAGAGTGACCCCAACTACAGCAAGCGTCTGCGTCGTCCCAGTGAGATCATGCGTCCCAAGCTCTTCTTCTTCTCCGAGTGTGACGGAGTCGAAATCGCCGGCCTCCATCTGCGCAACAGCGCCTGCTGGGGTCTCTCCTTCGACCTCTGCTCCAATATGAATCTCCATCACCTCGATGTCTACAACCGTGCCTACTGGAACAACGACGGTATCGACATGACCGACTGCCGCGACTCGCGTATCACCAACTGCCGCATCAATGCCGCCGACGACGGCATCTGCCTGAAGAGCTACCACAAGCGCGGCGTAAGCCAGAACCTCGTCATCGACAGCTGCGAGATACGCAGCTCTGCCTCGGCTGTCAAGTTCGGCACTGCCACTTGGGGTAATTTCCGCGACATCACCATTACCAACATCCGCGTAATCGACACCTTCCGCTCGTGCATCGCCATCGAGAGCGTCGACGGTTCGCAGATCGAGAACATCGTAGTCGACGGTCTCAAGGCAACCAATACCGGCAACGCCATCTTCGTCAAGTTGGGCAACCGTGCCAAGAACGACCAGGGCTATATCCGCAACATCACCCTGCGCAATATGGATGTTGAGCTCGCCTTCGGCCGTCCCGACACCGACTATGATATCCGCGGCCCCGAGGTGAGCTACTTCCACAACCCCTTCCCCTCAAGTATCACCGGTTGGCCCGGTCATCCTGTAGAGAACGTGGTGCTCGAGAACATCAATATCAGCGCTCCCGGTCGTGCCGACAAGGGTATGGCCTATGTCAAGGCGCCCGAGGTTCCCGAAAACTACGACCGCTACCCTGAGTTCACCATGTTTGGCGAGCTCCCCGCCTGGGCTTTCTTCCTGCGCCACGTCGAGGGCATCACCCTGCGCAATGTCAACCTCACCCTGCGCGACCGCGACTTCCGTCCCGCCATCTGCCAGGTCAATGTCAACGGCTACAAGGACGAGGGAGTCAACATCACTCTGCCCGAGCCCAAGCACTGTGGCAAGTGCCATCGTCACGATTAATCTACATATACTTATATAGACATTAATAACAACCACAACTATCATCGGGCAGACGCTGCCCATAGCGAACATTATGAAATACCGTAACTATATCCTCGTGGCAGCCATGATGCTCGTTGCCACTGTGGCCGAAGCTGCCAAGACCGTGAGCTCTACGGGTCTCAAACTCGTAGCCGACGGTCAGACCGTCAACACTCCCGCCATCCAGCGCGCCATCGACGACCTGAGTCGTAAGGGCGGCGGCACCATCGTCTTCGAGCCCGGCAACTATGTCATCGGTACCCTCGAGCTGCGTTCCAATATCGAGCTCCACCTCAAGAGCGGCGCCACCCTCTTGGGCAGTACCAATCCCTATGACTACATCGACATCACCAAGGAGGGCGCCGACCGCAGCGACCCTAAGAAGTGGAACTATCTGAGCCTCGCGCTCATCGAGGCATACCAAGCCAAGAACATCAAGCTCACCGGCGAGGGCACCATCGACGCCCGCGGCTGCGAGCTGGCTCTCGCTATCGACAGCCTGCACAAGGCTGGCGTGCGCCCCGACCCCAACTACTTTGACCGACTCAACCGCCCACGTGAGGCCATGCGCCCCAACCTCTTCACCATCAATGCCTGCGACGGTATCGAGGTGAGCGGACTCCATCTGCGCAACGGCGCCTGCTGGGGACTCGTCTTCTTCCAGTGCAAAAACCTGCTTATCGAGCGCGTGGATGTGCTCAACCGCGCCTACTGGAACAACGACGGCATCGACATCGTGGACTGCCAGCACGTCATCATCCGCGACAGCCACGTCAATGCTGCCGACGACGGTATCTGCCTCAAGTCAGACAAGCTCGAGCTCGCCTGCGACGACATCCAGGTCTACAACTGCGCTGTGGAGAGTTCGGCGTCGGCCATCAAGTTCGGTACCAACTCTGCCGGTGGTTTCAAGAACATTACCATCCGTGACATCAAGGTCAGCAACACCTTCCGCTCTGCCATAGCCATCGAGGCTGTCGACGGCGGCGAAGTGCGCAACGTGCTCGTTGAGAATATCCACGCCCTCAATACCGGCAACCCCATCTTCATCCGCTTAGGCAAGCGCCAGGCCGACCGCCGCGACGGCATCGTCGACGGTGTGACCATCCGCAACATGGTGTGCGAAGTTCCCTTCGAGCGCCCCGATGTAGGCTATAAGTTGCGCGGCCCCATCACCAACACCATGCGCAACCCTATGCCTTCGAGCATCGTGGGCATCCCCGGCGTCAAGGTGCGCAATGTGCTCATCGACAATGTCACCATCATCTACCCCGGTGGAGCCGACAAGGGTCTGCGCTACCTCACCATGGGCGAGCTCAACAAGATACCCGAGCAGATTAACCGTTATCCTGAGTTTGATATGTTTGGCGAGCTGCCCTGCTACGGTTTCTACGTGCGCCATGCCGATGGCGTCACCTTCCGCAATGTCAACCTCCTGCTCCGCAACGACGACTTCCGTCCTGCCTTCGTTCTCGACGACGCTTCGAATGTCAAGTTTGAGAACATCTCTTACCCCTTCGGCAAGAAGAACGGACAAATCTACGATAACTCCAAGCAATGAAACGTAAGCTCTTCACCCCTCTGAGCATGGGCGCCATGGCGCTCGCTCTCGTCATGGTGGCCTGCGGCAAGGCGCCGCAGCTCACCCGCGACAATGTCGATGACGTGCTCGCCCACATGACCCTCGACGAGAAGATCAACATCGTCGTGGGCGCCGGCAATGAGACCTTCACCGGCTATGGCAACACCAAGAAGCTCGTGCCCGGTGCTGCCGGAACCACCTCGCCCATCCCCCGCCTCGGCATCCCGCCCACCGCGCTCACCGACGGTCCTGCCGGACTCCGCATCGATACCATGCGCGAGGGCCAGAGCCGCCGCTACTACCACACCGGCTTCCCCATCGGCACCGCCCTTGCCTCGTCGTGGAACCAGCCCCTCATCTATGAGGTGGGAGAGGCCATCGGCAACGAGGCCCATGAATACGGGCTCGACCTCATCTTCGGCCCGGGCATGAACCTGCACCGCGACCCGCTCGGAGGCCGCAACTTCGAGTACTACTCCGAAGACCCGCTCCTCACCGGTAAGATGGCGGCAGCCTTTGTGCGCGGCATCCAGAGCCAGCATGTCGGCGCCACCCTCAAGCATTTTGCCGTGAACAACCAGGAGACCAACCGCAAGGATGTCGATGTGCGCATCGCCCAGCGACCCCTGCGCGAGCTCTACCTGAAGCCCTTCGAGATAGCCGTGCGTGAGAGCGATCCCTGGTCGGTGATGAGTGCGTACAATATGATCAACGGCCAGCAGTGTATGGAGAGTCGCGACCTGCTCACCACCATCCTCCGCGGCGACTTCGGCTTCCGCGGCTTCGTGGTGAGCGACTGGGCAGCCCCCGGATGGCGCGACTCCGGCCGCGAGATCTGGGCTGGCAACGACCTGCTTGCCCCCGGCACCGCCCAGCAGCGTCAGGAGATCAAGGCCGCCGTCAAGGCCGGTACCCTCTCTGTGGCCGCCCTCGACAGCTGTGCCCGCCGCATGCTCCAGTTTGTAGCCCGCACCGAGCGCATCACCCCCCGCACCTATAGCGAGAACCCCGACCTCAAAGCCCACGCTATCAAGTCGCGCGAGGCTGCCGAGGAAGGCATCGTGCTGCTCGAGAACCATAACCAGACCCTGCCTCTCGCCAAGGAGACCCGGCGCGTGGGCATGTTTGGCGTCTCCTCTTACAACTTCATCTCCGTCGGCACCGGCTCGGGCAATGTCAAGACCCCCCACACCGTCAATCTCCTTGAGGGATTTGCCAATGTGGGCGTCGAGACCAATGCCGACGTGGCACAGACCTATCAGCGCATCATCCGCGATACCATCGCAGCCCGCGCCTACGACCCGCTGGGCTACGCCGCCATCCCCGAGCTCACCATTGACTCGGCTGTCATAGCCCGCAGCGCCCAGACCGACGATGTCGCCATCATCACCATCGGCCGCAGCTGTGGTGAGGGAGCCGACCGCCTGCATGCGACAGAGTATCTGCTCTCCGACGTCGAACACAGGCTCATCGCCCAGGTGAGCCGAGCCTTCCACGCCGCCCAGAAGCGCGTGGTAGTGGTGCTCAATGTGTCGGGCGTGGTCGAGGTGGCATCCTGGCGCTCGCTCGCCGACGCCGTGGTGCTCTCGTGGTTGCCCGGACAGGAAGCCGGCGACGCCGTATGCCGCGTCCTCACCGGCAAGGTGTGTCCCTCGGGCCGCCTGACCATGACTTTCCCTCTGCGCTACGAAGACTGCAGCACCTACGACAACTTCCCCTACGACTACCACGGCCCCAAAGCTATCGGTAACTACCCCAAGATACCGCGTACACCGGCCATTAAGAACGTACACTACGTCGACTATGTCGAGGGCATGTACGTGGGATACCGCTACTTCGACACCTTCAACCGCCCTGTGGCCTATCCCTTTGGCTTCGGACTCAGCTACACCACCTTCGCCTACAGCGACGCCGTCTGCCGCGCCCAGGCCGACGGCAACTTCGCCCTCAGCGTCAAGGTCACCAACACCGGAACCTGCGCCGGCAAGGAGGTGGTACAGGTTTATGCCCCCGTGCGCTCGCTGCGCCATCAGCTCGTCGCCTTTGGCAAGACCCGCACGCTCCAGCCCGGCGAGAGCGAGACCCTCAGTCTCACCATCACCCAGCGCGACCTCGCCTGCTTCGACGAGGCGCAGAACGCATGGGTACTCGATGCCGGCGACTATACCCTCGAGATTGGCGCCAATGCCCGCGATGCCCGGCTGAAAGCCCACATCCAGGTGTCGGCACCCCTCGTCGTCGAGCGGGTCAACGGCGTGCTCCGCTAAGCGGTCTGCCCCATACAAAGAGAGCGGGGAGACGTGCCTGTCTATGGCATGCCTCCCCGCTCTTGTCGTATGGGGCTGCGTTATGGCTTCACATATTCGCCGTTGACCTTGACCGGCTCCACGTGCAGATTGATATACGTTTCCTCGCCAAACCGCTCCCTCAGCCGCTGCTCTATGTTGGTGGCGTGCTGATGGGCTTCGTAGAGCGAGAGCGCTCCCGGCATGCGCACGTGCATATCGATGGCGATGTGGCTGCCTATGCGGCGCGTGCGCAGATGGTGGATGGCGCTCACCGTGGGCTCTTCGCTGGCGATGTCGGCTATCTGCCGCTCCATGTCTTCGGGCAGACTCTTCTCGAGCAGCTCGCCCATCGACTGGCCCACCAGTGTATAGGCGGTGCGCATGATGAAGACGCTCACCACCACGGCGGCGATGGGGTCGAGCACAGCCCAGCGGCTGCCCAGGATGATGGCGCCGCCGATGCCTATGGCTGTGCCGATGCTCGAGAGCGCGTCAGAGCGGTGATGCCATGCGTTGGCGACCACGGCGGGCGAGTCCAACCGTCGGCCTACGCTCACCGTGAAGCGGTAAGCCCACTCCTTGAGCGCTATGCTCATCAGCGCTGCCGCCAGAGCTATCCACCCCGGCTGCTCGAGCGCCTCGCCCCTCATGGCGTCCACTATCTTGTCTGCGCCACCATAGCAGAGCATTGCGCCCACCACGCCCAGCGCCATGCCGATGGCTGCCGTCGCCAGCGTCTCATACTTGCCGTGACCGTAGTCATGGTCTCCGTCTTCGGGCTTGCTGCCCAGCCTTACGAAGACCACCACCACCACGTCGGTCAGAAAGTCCGACAGCGAGTGCACCGCATCGGCTATCATCGCAGCCGAACCGCCCACGATGCCGGCGACAAACTTGAATATCAGCAGCACCACATTGATGATGCTGCCCTTGATGGTCACCCTGTTGATGGCGCGCACCCGCTCGTCGGCGACCATCTGTTCCTCCTTCTTCGTTATTGTCATGATATTTTGCATTTACGTTGGCCCCGAAGATAGGGTCAACGGTGCAAAAGTACACATTATTTATATATATAGTATCATTTCCCCCATTTTTTTCATCCCCATTTTTGCAGGAATAAGGCACTCCGATTCCCCCATGCGGTGTAGGTGTAGGCGTGGGGATGATGGTGTGGGTGGAGTTGCGTGTAGGTGTAGGCGTGGGGATGATGATGTGGGTGGAGTTGTGGGTTGGAGTAGGTGAGGGGATGATGGTGCGGGTGGAGGTGTGGGTAGATGTAGGCGTGGGGATGATGGCGTGGGTGGAGTTGTGGGTAGGTGTAGGCGTGGGGATGATAGTGCGGGTGGAGTTGTGGGTAGGAGTAGGTGAGGGGATGATGGTGTGGGTGGAGTTGTGGGTAGGTGTAGGCGTGGGGATGATGGTGTGGGTGGAAGCGAAGGTTGGAGTAGTTTAAGAGGACACAAGTGGCCAAGTGGGGGTATAGTACGCACCCAGCGGCAACTCCTTCAGAGTTGCCGCTGCTGGAGAAGGGGCTCATTATGTTTGAAATTAAACAAATTTTAGGGAATGAAACGACTATTTCGCATCCTGCAACGCATAAATCCAAGTCCGAAATAGTGAAATCGTACCTTGAAATGATGATTAATGCCATCTCGGGCTACATCTCTGTGATGCCCCTGCCATTCCCCGTGGCCATATATATAATAATGTGCATCCCCACCGCATCCACACTACATTCGTCGGTCGGCGCCCTGTCTGCGCTGCTTGTCCCAATTATTCCCCTTCTTCCACCAATTATCGTCTTTTTTCCGCCGATTACCACCCCGATTTTAACGATTATTCCCCATTTCCTGTTACAATTCAAAAAAATATTAAATATTAATAGAAGAAATGACATATTTATAAGTTGTTATCAAATTTTAATGCTTACATTTGCGAGTGAAATGGTGTTGACGGCCCCGAACAGCCCCCGAGACACGCCAAAACACAGAAAAAAGTGAGTGAAAGCCAGTGGCCAAATACATCTGGTGCTTGCATAGCGTCAACCGTATCTTGTAAAACTTGGTTAGTTACGAAACTTATATTATTTATTACCTTTTAAATCATAGTTTATGGATGAGAAACTGAAAAAGACTTCATTCAGTGCTTTGAACATTTCGAAGCAGTGGGCATATTTGTTCGCTGCCTCTATGTTGACCCTTGCTCCGCTGTCAGCGTCAGCAAGCGAAAGCAACAACCTGAATGCAAGCAAGTCTCTTGCCGTACAGCAAGACAAGAAAACAGTCAGTGGTACCGTGGTTGATGCCAACGGTGAACCCATCATCGGTGCTACCGTTAAGGAGGTAGGTACGCAGAACGCTACCATTACCGACGTCAACGGTACCTTCAAGCTCAACGTGAAGCCGGGCGCAATGCTCACGGTGTCAAGCGTAGGTTTCAAGGAGCAGACCGTAAAGGCCAGTGACAAAGTGGATGTAACCCTGAAAGAGGACGCAGAAGTGCTCGAGCAGGTAGTAGTCGTAGGTTACGGTACAGCCAAGCGTAAGGACGTGTCTGGCGCCATCACCAGTGTGAAGTTTGATGACGGCAAGCTGACCAACCTGCCTAACCCTAACGCCCTGTCTGCCCTGTCAAGCCAGGTAGCTGGTCTGCACTACTCTCCTACGAGCAGTGCTGCTGGTGACAACTCTTCTACCATGACTCTGCGTGGTAAGAACGTTATCCCAGAGAGTCCTGCTGCTGCTAAGCAGGCTAACAATGCTCCTCTGCTCATCGTCGATGGCGTTATCTCTTATGGCGGTATCAGCGAAATCAATACCAATGACATCGCTACCATCGACGTGTTGAAGGACGCTTCTGCAGCCGCTATCTACGGTTCGCGTGCTGCCAACGGTGTGATCATCATCACCACCAAGCGTGGCGAGAGCGCCAAGCCTACAGTACGTTTCAACTCTTCTTGGAGCTTCTCTGACTGGAGCCGTAAGCCAGAGTTTGTTAACAACACAGAGCGTTTCTTGATGAACCGTTTCTATGCCAAGCAGGCTGCTGGTGACACGCGTTTCCCCGCAGATGCTACATGGTCTATGGATTTCTTCAAGCAAAACAAGGAAGCCTTCTTCGTTACCACAACTGAAGAGCAGGCTTACGATGCCGGCATGTGGACCAACTGGCTCGACGAAGTAACCCGCACTGGTGTAGGCCAGCAGTACGACCTGAGTGTTGCCGGTGGCAGCAAGGGCGTCAAGTACTACCTCTCTGGCGACTACACTCGCCGTCAGGGTGTACAGCGTGGTGATGACTACGAGAAGTACAACGTAATGTCTAAGATTGACATCGACGTTACCGACTGGTTGAAGGTTGGTTTGAAGGCCAACTACCTCGGCTGGCGTCAGTGGGGTGTAACCGCTACTCTCGGTAACGCCGAGTGGTATTCTCCTTTCTCATTCAAGACTGTTCAGCCTGTTAGAGATGCTGATGGCAATATCGTTGAGAGCTCACTCAAGTATACCTCTTGGTACAACTCTCACCCCGATGGCAATACCCTCAGCCCTCTGTGGGGTTCAGGCGTTAGCGGTGGTGTAGCCGACTCTTATCTCTATGGTGTCAACGACAGAAACGGTAACAACGTCAATGGCGTGTTGACCGCACAGGTTGACTTCCCATTCCTTAAGGGTCTGTCTTATCGCTTCACCTTGAACGCACAGCGCAACTCAAGCTACCAGGATACATTCAACCGTCCCGAGATGTGGGTAGACACCCGCAATACCGGTCAGATGGACGACCCAACTAAGTTCAACAACAAGGTTGAGGGTATCTCTACAGCTTCTGTTTCTTCATACTGGAATACCGACAATATCTTGACCTATGGTACGGATATCGACAAGCACCACGTTGACGCAATGGTAGGTTACACTCGTGAGTCTTACGACAACAACTACCGTTACCTCAGCTTCAAGGACTTCACCGGTTCTACCTCTCTGGGTTACTACGGTGCTTCTGCTGCCAACACTCAGAATGTAAGACGCGAGCGCACTCGTACCCAGTCAGCTGCTTACCTGGCTCGTTTCAACTACAACTTCGACAGCAAGTACTATGTAACCTTCAACTACCGTCGTGACGGTTTCTCTGCTTTCGCCGAAGGCAAGAAGTGGGGTAACTTCTACGGTGTGTCTGGTGCATGGGTATTCAGCAAGGAAAACTTCATCAAGGACAACCTCACTTGGCTCGACTATGCCAAGCTGCGTCTCTCTTGGGGTCAGAACGGTAGCCGTTCGGTTAGCGCTTACGCCACCAACTCTACTATCTCTACCACCAAGACATGGCTTGACAACCAGTCTACTCTCGGTTACCTTGCCAGCACTCTGGGTAACAAGGATCTGACATGGGCTACCATTACCAAGTACAACCTCGGTTTGGACTTCAGCGTGCTCAACAGCCGACTCGATGGTACTATCGATATCTATAGCGGCCGCACCACCAACATGCTGATGCAGCGCTCTGTACCTTATCCTTCTGGTTTCAACACTGCTTACGCTAACGTAGGTAAGGTGAGCAACAAGGGTATTGAGGTAACTCTGCACTCTGTCAACATCAATGGCGACGGTAAGGACAATGTACGTTGGGAGTCTAACCTCGTATTCGACCTGAACCGCAACAAGGTTATGGAGCTCTACGGCAAGAACTATAAGGGTGTAGAGGCCGACGATGTGGCCAACTTCCACACCTATGGTCCTCAGTCTTACTATGCTCTGATGGTAGGTAGCTCTATCACCGCTGCTTACGACCTGAAGAAGCTCGGTATCTTCCAGAGCCAGGAAGAGATTGACAACTATACATGGAAGAACCCCGAGACTGGCGCCGTTAGCAAGATTCAGCCCGATGCCAAGCCCGGTGACGTGAAGTTCATGGACTGGAACAACGATGGTAAGATTTCTGCTGAAGACCGCCACTGCATTGGTGACCAGGATCCTCTGTTCACTCTGAACTTTGGCAACACCATCAGCTATAAGAACTTCTCTCTGTACTTCAACTTCCGTTGGATGCCAGGTAGCGACAGCCACTTCCTCGGTTACGACCCATTCGCTTGGGGGCCCAATGGTGGCAGCGGCAACCAGCTTGACCGCGTAAACCCATGGCGTGCCGACAACAAGAACAACGACTATCCTCGCTATGGATGGAGCAACCAGTTTGACTACCTCTGGTGGAACAGCCGCGGCTTCCTCAAGCTCAAGGACCTCGTGTTCTCTTACAACTTCGACCGCAACCTCATTGCACCTCTCGGCCTCACCGGTCTCCGTGCATACGTATCAGGTACCGACCTCTTCACCATCACCAACTGGTCTGGTCTCGATCCTGAAACTGGTGGTACTATCGCTGCCGGCGCTGCTTCTACCAAGTATGCAAGCAATGGCGCTTACCGCACCATCACCTTCGGTCTTAACGTGACATTCTAACACATCTAAAAGACAACAGCTATGAAATTAACAAAACAGATATTGGGCATCGTCGCACTTGGTGCGATGGCCCTTACCCAGACAGCCTGCCAGAGCGACTCTGACTTCTTGAAGGAGCACTCTTACAAGCAAGACGACTCGGGTATGTTCAATACAGAAAACGAGGTGGCTATGGCTATCAACTCCTGCTATAAGGAGGTCAACTACCTGGTTCTCGGTCAGACCCACGGTTATCACTCTTATATGCTTACGGGTGTAGGTCTGGATACATACACAGAGAACAACAACAACGACTGCTTCTCTAACTGGACTAAGCTTAACTCTGCCAACGGTTACAGCCGTCACTGGTACAATGAGTTGTACTACCTCGTAAACTACGCCAACACAGCCATCTACGCCATCGAGACCAAGGATATCAAGTATACTACTGCAGAGAAGAAGAACGAGCTCCTGGGCGAGGCACGCTTCATGCGTGGTTGGGCATTCCGCATGCTCGCCGGTATGTTTGGTAATGTGCCTTACCTCGACAAGCCTACCAAGAAGATTGAGATGGGTTACCAGCCCAACACCCGTCAGGAAGTATGGGAGAAGTGCTACGATGACTTCAAGTTTGCTGCTGAGAATATGTCTAAGACAGAGCGCAAGCAGGGATGTGTAACCCGTGCTGCTGCCGACCACATGCTCGCAGAAATCTGCTTGGCTCTCGGTAAGTTTGACGAGGCTATCCAGGCTACCAGCCGCGTAATCGGCGGTCAGGACGGTGACTATCACCTGATGACTACCCGTTTCGGTACTGAGGCCAGCCGTGCTACCGACCGCTACGGTCACTCTCTCGCTGCCGACAAGGGTGGTGCTTATTGGGACCTCTTCGCTACACCCGGCAACGGTTCAGGCAATACCAACCAGGACTATGGTGTAACCGGTAACAAGGAGGCTCTCTGGACCAGCCAGTTCTCTGTAGGTAACTACTCTAATGGTGGTAGCGGTGACGCTTGGTGGCGTATGCGCAACAACACCATGGAAGGCGACTTCATGAGCAACAAGGTTCGTAACTGCGGTACCAACCGTACCGATAATGGTGTGAAGTTCTACCTCTTCGGTGACGACGCTATGTGCTATCCCGCAGGTGTTCAGGGCGGTTCAAGCAGCCTCGGTGTTTCTACCTCTGCTATTGCTGCCGGCCGTTATCAGGCTAACAACACTCGCGACTCTATCGGTGGTGGTTATGCTTACGGTAGCAACCGTAACTGGCCTTGCCGTTACGTCTTCGATCCCCAGGAGCCTGGTTACATCTGGGCTAAGGCTACCGACCCTGCACAGCCAGGTAAGGCAGACTTCCGTTGCTCTGAGACTATGATGCAGCGCGACTGGTACACTCCCGGTGGTACCAAGTGGAGCGTGCAGTACAAGTATGCTAAGGATCGCGAGAAGGCTCATGCCGGTAACTCAGCTTATGTTTTGAACGCCAGCGATACCCTCGATATCTTCCCACGTTTCTGGAAGTTCTCTCAGGAAAAGCATCCTAACGGTGACGTTAAGGAGTGTGAGTACGAGCCTTACATGATCCGTATCGCTGAGACCTATCTGCTCCGTGCCGAGGCTTACCTCGCCAAGGGCGACAAGCAGAAGGCTGCCGACGATATCAACGTAATCCGCGACCGTGCCAACGCTCCCCGTTGCTCTGCCGCTGAGGTAGACATCGACTACATCCTCGACGAGCGCACCCGTGAACTCTTCGGTGAGGAGCATCGTTGCATCACTCTGAACCGTCTGTCTGTTAACCCCAACTGCGGTAGCTACGTTACTTCTAAGTATCCTACACAGGACGAGAAGACCAGCAATACTCTGTATGAGCGTGTACGCAAGTATGGTATGAGCTGGAACAACGCTACTGACCAGGTTAATGCTGACTTCGGCCGTGAGAAGATTACCTACACCAAGAACGATGGTTCTAAGGGTATCCGCTTCATCCCCAACATCAAGCCTTACAACTACCAGCAGCCTATCCCAGACGATGTGATCAAGTCTAACTCAGGTGCTGAGTATCCTCAGAACTACGGTTATTAATCCTTCGTGATTAATCTCAACTCTTAATAGTGGAGTGGCGGCCCGAGGGTCGCCACTCTTTTTTGTGGCTACATTTCTCAGTGCTCCTTCGTCGCTGCTCTCTCTCTTGGTGATATCCCTTAGTGCTCCTTCGCCGCCCCTGCGCCATCTCCCAACGGTCGTCACCGTTTCGGCGAGCCTTCCTTTGCTCCTTTCGTCTCTATCCTATATTGCCCTCACCATCCCCTATAGTTATAATAAGGTGTAGTGGATGGTTGCGCATAGTGCAATTGTCATTCGCGCTATCCCCTATAGTTATAATAAGGTGTAAAGGGCAACTCCACATGTCGCTTTGGTTATCCCTGTCGTTGTTTCGGTGGTTTTGCTGACCATCGGTGTTGTTCTGGCTCTTTTCTCTGTCATTCTATCGCTAAGCGACATGGTTTTCTTGCAAATTGTCGGTAATGAATAAACTTGCGCAATTTTTGCGCAAATTATTAATGATTGTCAATACGGTCATCTCCTTGCCTGCTTCTGTGATAACGACCTGTGAACCAGTGGTTTCTACCACTTTTGTTCTCGTTTTGACCATCGCGGTTGTCATCCTGACATGGTAAAGACGCGTAATTATCATAAAAAAAAATAAAAAAACGCTTGCGTTGTTAAATATTATTGTTAATTTTGGTGCCGATATGAGTGCGATGCTTAACCTCATCGTGCTAACTGACCACCTAATGAAAGTGCCCATGAACTGAACTAAGACAACGATGCCCCCCAATCTTTCGGCTGTTACAGCAACAGTCGGCATAACCCAAATCGAAAACATAAAAAACAATTCTAATCACCTAATTTAATTCCTTATGGATGAGAAACAGAAAAAGAGCGTGTTCGCTGCTTTGAAGACCTCAAAGCAATGGACCTACCTGCTCGCTGCTTCCATGCTTACGCTTGTGCCCATCTCGGCATCGGCTACAGCTTCCGGCAGTGAGAACGAAAACACAGTGCAGGCCGTACAACAGGCCAAGAAAACCGTTACCGGTCTGGTGAAGGATGCCCACGGCGAGCCCGTCATCGGCGCCACTGTGGCTGAGGTTGGCAATGCCACCAATGCCACCATCACCGACGCCAACGGTAACTACCGCCTCCAGATCAAGCCTGGCTCGCGCATCAGCGTGAGCTCCATCGGCTATCAGCAGCAGACTCTCGCTGCCAAGGGCAATGTAGTCAATGTCACTCTGGAAGAAGACCAGGCCATCCTCGACGAAGTTGTCGTTGTGGCATACGGTACCCAGAAGAAGAAAGACCTTACCGGTTCGATGACCGCCGTCAAGGCCGAGAACATCGCCGTGCAGAACACCACCACCGTGAGCCGTGCGCTCGAGGGTGCCGCCCCTGGTATCCGCGTGTCTTCGGTCGACGGACAGCCAGGTTATGATATGGCTGTGCGCATCCGTGGTGTAAGCTCCACCAACGGCGCCTCTGCCGCCGCCCTTATCGTCATCGACGGTGTGGCCCAGCAGACCAACTCTACCTATGAGAACCCCCTCTCTCAGCTTGACCCCAACGATATCGCCTCTGTCTCCATCCTCAAGGACGCCGCCTCTACCGCCCTCTACGGTTCGCGTGGTGCCAACGGCGTGGTGCTCATCACCACCAAGAAGGGTCAGAGCGGCAAGGCCAAAATCTCCTTTGAGAGCCGTTGGGGCTGGAACTCTATCGGAGACTACAATGTCAACTCTATAGACAACGCCGCCCAGTACTATGAGTACGTATGGAAGAGTATCTACAACTCCTACCGCTACGGAGTCAATGGCACCGGTCTTCCCGGCGTAGATGCCAGCGGCCGATACTACACCAACGTGGGCAACCCCAACCACTCTGACGCCGAGGCCCGCCTCTTCGCCAGCCAGCACCTCTTCGACTACAACAACAGCGAGACCGCTTTCCAGAAGAACCTGCTCAAGAACAACATGGCTTACAACGTGCCCGGTGCCATCTATACCAACACCGGCTCAGGCAGCAACTCCAGCTCTACCATGACCGGAGCCTACCTTATCGACCCCGAGACCGGCCGTCTGAACCCCCTGGCCCGCCAGCTCTACAGCGGCGACGCCTCTGACCTGCTCTTCAGCAACGCTTTCCGCCAGGAGTACAACCTCTCTGCCAGCGGTGGTAGCGACAAGGCCCACTACTACTTCTCTCTCGGCTATCAGGACGACCCCTCATTCCTGCTCAGCAGTGAGTTCCGTCGTTACAGCGGCCGTGCCAATATGGATGCCCAGGTGCTGAAGTGGTTGAAAGTAGGCGCCAACATCGGTTACTCCAACACCAAGACCCGCGCACAGGCAGGTAAGTGGGGCTCTCGCCAGATTGGTGGTGCCTCCGGTAACGCCATGCTCCATGTCAAGGGTTGGGCGCCCATCTACCCCGTCTATCAGATGAACGAAGACGGCACCGTGGCTACCGACGACAAGGGCAACATCCTCAATGTCTACAACAAGTCTTGGTCGCCTCTCGGCGAGAACCATGTAGCCGACCGCAACTTCGGCAGCGACTATATGTATATCACCCGCACCAACATGGAGCGTCAGGATATCATCAACTGGACCAGCCGCTTCTTTGCCCAGATTGACTTCCTCGACCACTTCAACTTCACAATCAACTTCAACATGGACGAGCAGCACTGGCGTCGTACTTCCTATATGAACAGTATCGCCGGACGTGCCAGCGGTCAGGGCAGCTTCGGTCTCAAGACCTATACCCGCCGCATCATCAACACCCAGCAGCTGCTCTCTTACGACCAGGACTTCGGCAAGCACCACGTTGACGCTTTGGTAGGTCACGAGTATGAAGACCTCGACCGCAAGGATGTCAACTTCGGTACTTCCTACGAGCTTCTGCCCGGTTATATCATCCCTGGCAACTTCGTAGGCCACTACACCAACTACGGTGGTGAGAACACCGCTACTCCGAGCTGGGGTCTCAATACCTACCGCACCGAGTCTTACCTGGGTCGCGCCAACTACAACTACGCCGAGCGCTACTATGCATCAGCCTCTCTGCGTCGCGATGCCTCTTCCAAGTTTACCAAGGACAACCGCTGGGGTACCTTCTGGTCTCTGGGCGCCGGCTGGCGCTTCTCAGAGGAGCCCTTCTTGAAGAGCGCCAAGTCCTGGCTCGACAATGCCAAGCTGCGTCTGAGCTATGGTGTCACCGGTAACTCCAACGGACTCACCAGCTACTACCTCAACCAGACCTACGGCTACGGCGTATCGGCCTGGCAGGAGGGTGCCACAGGTACCGGCGTGCCCAAGGTGACCACCATCACCGGCGGTAACCTCGTACGTACCGACCTCACCTGGGAGGTTATCCACCAGTTCGACCTCGGTCTCGACTTCTCTGTACTGGGAAGCCGCCTCACCGGTGCCATCGACTACTACAACAACCTCACCTCCAATGCGCTCTACAACCAGATGGTTTCGCCGCTCGCCAATATGGGCTCGACCACGCTGCAGAAGAATGCCGCCAAGATACGCAACACCGGTATTGAAATCGAGCTCGACGCCGACATCATCCGTACCAAGGACTGGACCTGGAGCGTAGGCGTCAACGCCACCCACTATACCACCAAGCTCGTCAAGGTGCCTGCCGACCAGATACCCAACTGGGACAACACCATGGACGTGCCCAAGGGCACATGGGTCGTACAGACCGAGGATATGGCTCAGGCCGGAACAGCCAGCCATGCCGGACGTGGCGACTTCTACCTCCGTGGCGAGGGCAAGGACCTCTTCAATCTCTATATGTACAAGTATGCCGGCGTAGACCAGGCTTCGGGTCTGCCTATGTACTGGCACCGCGTGACCTATGCTGACACCCATCCCGATGCCAACGGCGCTTATGCCAACGGTGGCCGCTATGCCGAGTACAAGCAGGGCGATAACGTGAAGACTACCGTGGCAGCCGACGCTTCAGAGTACGAGTGCGGCAGCGCCATCCCCGATGTCATGGGCGGTATCACCACTAATCTGCGCTGGAAAGACTTCGACCTCGGTATCGTAGCTGCTTACCAGCTCGGTGGCAAGTTCTTCTCTATGGAGTATGCCCAGCACCTCTTCCGCGGTTCTACCCTCGGTGGCTCCAATATCCCTGTTTCCAAGGATGTCGTAGGCGCTACCTGGACTCCCGACAACACCGGTGCCAAGTATCCTATGCAGTGGTTCAACAGCTCTGGCGGCGACTACTATCTCGATGGTGTCCTCCTCCCCGGCAGCCACAAGTACACCGACATGGCACTCTTCAGCGCCTCTTACTTCCGTCTGAAGAACATCACTCTGGGCTACACCGTACCCAAGAATCTGCTTCGCAAGATAGGTATCAGCAAGCTGCGCGCCTTTGTATCTGCCGACAACCTGCTCATCTTCTCTGCCCAGAAGGGTGTAGACCCCTCTATGTCGGCTATCGGTGGCAAGGAGGTCGATACATACATCTATCCTCAGATGCAGACCATAACTCTGGGTCTTAACCTCGAATTCTAAATCACTGACCATTATATATACAGAAGATATGAAACGAATATATAAGAATATAGTTGCCGCAGCCCTGCTCGTAGCGGGAGTCTCGGCATGTAGCAGCCGCCTGGATGTCAATAACCCCAACTACTTCACCAAGGACGACATCGACAACATCCTCCAGGGTGATGACGAAGAGAAGAAGGACAAGGTGGTGGCAGGACTCGTATCGGTTCTTCCCGGCTACATCAATATCTACAATGCCGCGCTCAACGGCGGCTACTCCAACGGCTATGCCTACGAGTCCAACTTCGAGTTGCGCCGATTCATGCAGTCGGGCGATGTGGTCGAAGGCTCATCTGCCAACAAGGGTACCTACAACCAGTGGTACCAGAACAGCCCCAGCGTGACCTACTGGCAGACTAACGATGATATACAGAACTATGGCTACTACCTCGGCCCCGTCTACAAGATTACCAATGCCATCAAGGCCATGCAGTATCTCAGCGACGACAACGTCAAGGAAGACAAGAAGATGAAGGGCTATCAGGCCCAGGCCCTCACCATGAAGGCCATCGGCTACACCATGCTCATGGAGCGCTACACCGACCTCCAGGATGTTACCTCCGAGACCAAGCAGGGTTGGCCCATCTACAACGACTACGCCTACAACCCCGCCACCGAGCCCAAGTCGGTGGCTGAGACCTGGGCTACTATTAAGGAGTATTTCGACAAGGCTGTCAAGTCTTTCCATGAGTCCTCCATCGGTACCAAGGGCTATCTGAGCGGTCACACTTCCGATGTGGTCTACAGCATCAACTGCGCTGTGGCTCAGTACTACCGTTGCCGCGCCGCCATGGACCGCAAGGACTGGGCTACCGTCATCGATGGCGCCACAGAGCTGCTCTCTTACTATCCCAACTTCATCAAGGCCAGTGACTATGGTATGGACCAGTCTAAGCTCGCCTCTGTAGCTGCCCGCAACGACAACGGATGGTGTGGCAAGGAGTATAACGCCGAGGAAAACGCCTTCTACAACTGGGAGAAGAACCCCGAGGGTATCTTTGGTAGTGCCCGCGGTTCGAGCAACATGTTCTGGACCAACGGCGGCTTCAACGCCCTCAAGCGCGGTCCTTCGGGCTACTATCAGGTCGACGCCAATATCTACAATGCCCTGTCAGACAATGACTGCCGCAAGGCTTGTATCCTCGCCGATGACTTTGAGAACTATCCCATCTACTCTTTTGAGAACAACGACTCTACCTGGTACAGCTATACCATGCCCAAGTACACCAGTCTGAAGTGGGCGGCATCGTCGTCTATCGGTCACAACGGTGAGATGCATGACAACAAGTACACCGTGTCAGACAATATCTATCTGCGCACCTCTGCCGTATGGCTCATGCTCGCCGAGGCTTATGCCCAGAGCGGCCAGGACGCCATGGCCAAGCAGACCCTCAACAAGCTGCTTGAGGCTCGCACCATCGAGGGCCGTCCCACGATGACCTGCGACAACACTATGGCTGGCATGAGTACCATGGATATGGTCAAGTTGCAGTGGCGCATCGAGATGTGGGGCGAGGGCGACTGGGCCTTCTACAACCAGAAGCGTTGGGGCACCCAGCACAAGCGTGGAGCTAACCACTGGAGCAACACTCAGATCAGTCACTTCACATGGGAGATTCCTCAGAAGGAGCGCATCGGCAATCCTTACTGGAAGTCACTCGACTAATCATCCCTTACGTAATCGCCGCAGAGGAGCGCAGGGCTCCGGTCCCCGTCTCCTCTGCGGATGATAAACCTAATGATAACTCAAAACAACGAACAAATCATGAAAAAAAGAATATTGACATACGCCTCCATGCTGGTAGCGCTGCTGGGTCTCGTGGCCTGTAGCGACAATGCCGAGGACGTAAGCGAATCTTCAGAGGCCAACGTGTCGATGAAGAACATCAGTGTCACTGCCCAAGTGCCTGGCGCCAATACCTACGGCGCACTCAAGGCGTTCAGCCTGAGCGACGTGCTCCACGTCACCTTCCAGAAGTCTGACGGCACCCAGACCGGCCGCACGCAGACCCTGCGCTGCGCCGAGTCGACCGGCTCTACCGCCACCTTCAGCGCCCAGCGCGTGGCTGTGCCCAACGACGCCGCCAACATGCTGCTCACCTGGGACAACCCCGCCTGCAAAATCAATTGGGACGGCAAGCCCGTAGTGGTCGAGGAGTTTGGTACCCAGGCAGGTACCGAGGAGTGGGTGCGCCAGCACTCGGTCATCAGCGCCACCACCGCCGTGGGCGAGAGCGCCAATGTGACCTTGGCTTACCAGACCGCAGTGGTCAAGATTGATGTGCAGTTCCCTACCGACGCCGATGAGCCTACTGTTGCCAACACCCGCCTTACCCTCTCAGGTCTCATCAACAAGCTCGTCATGGACAATGGCAAGGCCCTCACTGCCGGTGAAGGCGTGACAAGCACCACTGGCGATGTGGTAGTGGCTCCCGCCGTGATTGACGCCGCCGCCCGCAAGGTGACCGCCTACGCAGTGGTTTGGCCCCAGGCCAGCTACGACGGTGTGACTCTCGCTGCTACCATCGACAATGCCAACTTCTCTGGTGTCTTCCGTCTCGGTGTGGTGAAGCCCGGCGAGGACAACACTGTGGTCTCTAAGGTAGACTTCAACTCACGCGAGTACGACCTCTGGTACGACGATGCCGCCGCCACCATCGAGGATGTTACCGGCAACGTGGTAACGGCTCCCAAGTGGATGACCCTCAGCGGTGGTGTCATCACCATCGAGGCCAATACTACCGGCTCTATCCGTAAGGGTACCATGGTGCTCGACAACGGTCGCAAGTATATCGTCACCCAGATTGGCGTCAACGACTTCAGCGGTCAGTGGACGCTCTACTCCAAGCAGTTCAACGCCTCCAAGTCATGGGGTGGCTCCACCAGTACCAGCAAGATGCCCTGTACCTTCGGCAAGCCTCGCAAGGGCGAGACCCTCACTGGTCCCGACGGCAATACCTATACCAACAACTTCGGTATCAAGGGCCTCTACTTCGACTCAGTGCTCGACGGCACCATCGCCATCGACTACGAGAAGAAGACCGTGAAGGTAGGTATCATGTTTGACTGCCGCGAGGGTCAGCCCACCGGCAACGACAAGTACAAGTACTGCATGTATCTGCCCGAAGGTTCGGCAAACAACGGATGGGGTAACTACAACTTCCAGCCCAAGGACTTCTCGACCACCAAGTACGACTGGCTGTGGCTCACTCTCGGCTCTGACAACAAGTCGCTCAAGTACAAGTACTTCAAGGCTGGCCAGAAGATGGGTAACTATTATGTTTGCGGTATCTCTATCGTGGCCAGCTCTCAGGCTGCTGCCAGCTCGTTTACCGCCTCTTACGACAACATCTACCAGGCCAACTACAACACCAGCAACGACGAGGGTATGTACTTCCTCAAGAACTAAGGCTCTGCCGACAACCCTATAGCAATACACCGCTTCGTCCCGAGGGATGGAGCGGTGTATTTGTGTTATGGGGGTATGGGCAGCCGGCGCAGTAGAGGTGTGGTCGGTGGGTTGCTCGGTCATTCTCGGCAGCATAGAGGCTGCTCCGACCGTCGCAGAGGCTGTTTGGGCTGCCGCTGTGGGGCTCTTGGCTGGCTCGTGACTTATGATACGTGAGCTCGTATCGTAAGGCACGAGCTTACGTATCTTATGTTACGTGGGCTCGTGCCTTACGTTACGAGCCGGCGATGGTGGTCGGCACGGTGGCTGCAGCCCGCTCTGCGCCGGGGCTGATGGCCTTGCCGTCGGTGGGTTGGTGCTGCGCGTCGGTGGCAAGCCCCGCTGCGGGCAGTACAACAAGAGAGCCGCGGCTGTTGTCAGTCGCGGCTCTCAGGGTTATTGTAGCTTTCGCTGTATGTGATTACTTGTTGTCTTCTATCAGGTTCTCACCGGTCATGTCGGCAGGCTGCTCCAGTCCCATGATGTGGAGGATAGAGGGAGCCACGTCTGCCAGGCGTCCGTTCTTGACGGTGGCGCTGTTGTTGTCGGTGACGTAGATGAAGGGCACGTGGTTGAGCGAGTGTGCGGTGTTGGGCGTACCATCAGGGTTGATGGCGTTGTCGGCGTTGCCGTGGTCGGCTATGATGATGGCCTCGTAGTCGTTGGCCTTGGCAGCCTCGATGACGTCGCGCACGCAGCAGTCTACGGCATGCACAGCCTTGGCTATGGCATTGTAGACACCGGTGTGGCCCACCATGTCGCCGTTGGCGAAGTTGACCACGATGAAGTCATACTCCTGGGTGTTGATGGCACCCACCAGCTTGTCCTTCACCTCGTAGGCGCTCATCTCGGGCTTGAGGTCATAGGTAGCCACCTTGGGAGAGGGAACCAGTATGCGGTCTTCGCCCTCGTATGGAGCCTCGCGACCGCCGTTGAAGAAGAATGTCACGTGGGCATACTTCTCTGTCTCTGCGGTGTGCAGCTGGCGCTTGCTGTGCTTGCTGAGATACTCGCCGAGAGTGTCTTCCACGTTCTCCTTGGGGAAGAGTATGTTCACGCCCTTGAATTTGGCATCATAGGGAGTCATGCAGTAATACTGTAGACCCTTGATGGTGTGCATACCCTCTTCGGGCATATCCTGCTGGGTGAGCACCTGGGTGAGCTCCTTGGCGCGGTCGTTGCGGAAGTTGATGAAGATTACCACATCGCCCTCCTCGATGGTACCGTTTACGGTCGAGTTGACGATAGGCTTTACAAACTCGTCGGTCACGCCGTCGGCGTAGCTCTCCTCCATGGCCTTAACCATGTCGGTGGCTTCCTTGCCCTTGCCCTCGACGAGCAGGTCGTAAGCCTCTTTCACGCGGTTCCATCGCTTGTCGCGGTCCATGGCGTAGAAGCGGCCGATGATGCTGGCGATGTGAGCGCCGTTGGCTGCGCAGGTGTCAGCAATCTGCTGGATAAATCCGGCTCCGCTCTTGGGGTCGGTGTCGCGACCGTCCATGAAGCAGTGTACGAAGGTCTTGTCCAGGCCATACTCCTTGGAGATTTCAATCAGCTTGAAGAGGTGGTCGAGTGAAGAGTGTACGCCGCCAGTTGAGGTCAGGCCCATCAGGTGGAGCTTCTTGCCGTTCTCCTTGGCATAGCTGTAGGCAGCCACGATGCCGGGGTTCTTCAGGATAGAGCCGTCCTTGCAGGCGCGGTTAATCTTGACCAGGTCCTGATAGACCACGCGGCCGGCGCCGATATTGAGGTGACCCACCTCTGAGTTGCCCATCTGTCCGTCGGGCAGACCCACATCCTCGCCCGAAGCAGCGAGCTCTGAGTGGGCGGAAATAGCGGTGAGATAATCCAAATAAGGTGTCGGGGTGTTGAAGATAACGTCTCCCTTACCATGCTGTCCGATTCCCCATCCATCGAGAATCATCAATAAAGCTTTCTTTGCCATAATTGTCTTAATATTTTGATATTCTTAACTTTCTGAGTGCAAAGTTACTGCAAACCGCAGACAACGCAAAGAAAATCTCTCAGTTTTTTATCTTTGCCCCGTAGCGCGGTGGAGGATGGGGCGGAAACCACCTCGCTGGCTGCGGCACCACCATGTGGTATTGCGGGAGTGGGGTAGGTGGCGTCCAGACCCGAGGCGGGTAACGCCTACGGCTAATCGCAACTCTTACAGAGTAGCAATATTAGTTGTACAGCTACCCAGGGTAGCGTGCTTCGCCCGCAACCCTGGGCTGTGTAATCGCAACTCCATTACCTTTCCGCGCCGCACTGCGCCGCGCCGGTGACCTTCGGTTCAGAGTTGCCGCTGCTGATACGAGTGTACCTCCCACGTACTCATACCATGCTCAGGGGTGTACGTTCCGCCATTAGGAGGATGCAGTAAAACAACCTTGTCGGGTGCGCCACTACCATGCGTAATTGCGGGAGTGGGGTAGGTGGCGTCCAGACTCGCGGCGGGTAACGCCTACGGCTAATCGCAACTCTTACAGAGTAGCAATATTAGTAGTACATTTACCCAGGGTAGCGTGCTTCGCCCGCAACCCTGGGCTGTGTAATCGCAACTCCATTACCTTTCCGCGCCGCACTGCGCCGCGCCGGTGACCTTCGGTTCAGAGTTGCCGCTGCTGATACGAGTGTACCTCCCACGTACTCATACCATGCTCAGGGGTGTACGTTCCGCCATTAGGAGGATGCAGTAAAACAACCTTGTCGGGTGCGCCACTACCATGCGTAATTGCGGGAGTGGGGTAGGTGGCGTCCAGACTCGCGGCGGGTAACGCCTACGGCTAATCGCAACTCTTACAGAGTAGCAATATTAGTAGTACATTTACCCAGGGTAGCGTGCTTCGCCCGCAACCCTGGGCTGTGTAATCGCAACTCCATTACCTTTCCGCGCCGCACTGCGCCGCGCCGGTGACCTTCGGTTCAGAGTTGCCGCTGCTGATACGAGTGTACCTCCCACGTACTCATACCATGCTCAGGGGTGTATGTTCCGCCATTATATATATAATAAGGTGTGACGAACATGGTTGTCCAGACGATGGGATGCTCGTTGTTGGCGGCTCGTGTCTTCTCTCGATTGGCGCCATGGTAGTAGTTGGTATCCCGATGCGCAAATCAGATAATCGAAAGGTGGATGATAGCGCCCTATGGCGAACTCTCAACCCTGGGGGAACGGGCATAGAAAGAAGCAACGCTGTAAGTCTTGCGTTTAGCCAAGCGTTACTCGCAGATGCAGGTCACAACAGACCAACTATCTTTGACGCTAAAGCTAATCACAACACCTACAGCGTTGCTAATATAGGTCGGAAAAACCCCAAAGCCCAATCGCGGCCACCATTCTAACTATCTAAGAAACAGCAAGAATGAGCTCCCGCCCCCTGGGGAGGGTTGGGGAGGGGCTTTTGGAGGGCCGGGGAGGGGCTCGGTTTTATCCCTATCCCCTTATCACTTCACTCCCATCTCCTTGAGCAGGCGGTCGGCATGGCCCCAACGATCCATCATGTAGAGGACGAAGCGGATGTCGACGCCGATGCAACGGGCAAGGCGCTTGTCGAACCAGATGTCGCTGGAGAGCGAGTCCCAGTTGCCGTCGAAGGCAAGACCGATGAGGCGGCCCTTACCATCAAACATCGGAGAGCCCGAGTTGCCGCCGGTAATGTCGTTGTTGGTGAGGAAGCAGAGCTGCATCTTGCCCGTGGTCTTGTCGGTATAGTTGCCAAAGTCCTTGGCGCCGAGCAGTTGCTTCATCACAGGCTCTACCTGGTAGTCGATGGTGCCGCGGTCGCCAGCCTCCATCTTCTTGACGATGCTCTCTGCCTCGGTGTAGTAGCCCGAGGGCTTGCCGCCGAGCATGTAACCACCCACCTGGCCATAGCTGAGACGCATGGTGAAGTTGGCGTCGGAGTAGTGGGGCAGTTCCTGCTCCATGCGCACCTTGGCGTCGCAGAGATACTGCTCCTGCAGGTCGATGGAGTCGGCATTTTGGAGGTACGACTTCAATATCTCGGTGCGGATGTCCATGAGCTGCTTGCCATACTGGTATCCGGGGTCTTTGAGGAGCTGCTTGCTGTTGAGCATAATCTTCTTGCCGCTCTTCATGAGGATGGTATTGTCCCACAGCCAGTCTACATACTTGCGTGTGTCGCCTCCGAAGCGGTCGGCGATAGTCTGGTAGAAGGCGGGCAGCTTGTCGGCAGCCACATACTTGCGGTAGTTGTCTATCAGCGTAGCCATCACGTCGCGGTCGAGCGCTTCATCCCACTCGGCGCTGTTGTCCTTGAATACATAGTACTGCTTCTTCTTGGCAGCGGTGGGGTTGACGGCGGTGGGGTTGCTGGCTATGCGCATGGCGCGGCTGTTGAGCTCGGTGGTGCGGCGGAAGGTCTCGCCCCAGACGGTGAGCATGCGTGCAGCGTCGAAACGCTGGGCGTAGAACTTGGCGAGCTTGTCCATGTCGAGCTTGCCTTTGAGGTATCCCGTCCACTTCTGGTAGTCGACAATGCGGTCTTCAAAGTCGGCTTTCTGGCGGATAATGCCCACAGAGTCGATGCACTTGTTCATGCCGAGAGAGTTCTTCCAGTAGTTGGAGCTCTGCGCGTACTTGGAGTCATACTTGATGCGCACGGCTTCGTCGGCGCGCATGTGGCGAATCATCACCTCCTGCTTCACACCACGTATCTGTGCGCGGGGAGCATTGTCGGCGTCGCGCATCTCACGTATACCGTATGAGGAGAGGTAGCGCTCGGTAGAGCCGGGGTATCCCACGGTCATGGCGAAGTCTCCCTCCTTGTAGCCGTCGAGCGAGACGGGTGCCCAGTGCTTGGGACGGTATGGCACGTTGTCCTTGGAGTAGTCAGCAGGGCCGTTGGTCTTCGGGTCGGCATAGATTCGGAACACTGAAAAGTCGCACGTCTGTCGTGGCCACATCCAGTTGTCGGTCTCACCGCCAAATTTACCCATCGATTTGGGGATAGTAAAGACGAGACGCAGGTCTCTGAACTCCTGGTAGGTAGTGGCATAATACTTGTTGCCCTCATAGAAAGGCTTGATCTCAAGCTCCAGGTTGGCATCCTTGGCGTGTACCTCCTTGAGCATCTCGTTCTCGACCTCGTCGAGCAACTTGGCCTGCTCCTTGGCGGTCATGGTGCGTATGCCCCGCTTCTCGAGCAGCGGGGTGATGTCGCGCTGGTCGACCATGAAGCGCACAAACATGCCCTTGTTGGGCAGCTCGTCGGCATAGGTCTTGGCGAAAAATCCGTTGAGCATGTAGTCGTGCTCCACGGTAGAGTGGCTGCGTATGGCCTCAAATCCACAGTGGTGGTTGGTGAACACCAGTCCGTCGGGCGAAACCACTACTCCCGAGCAGTAGCCCGAGAAGTTTACCACTGAGTTCTTGATGGCGTCGTCGCTCTGATACAGGCTGCTGTAGGGCAGAGCAAATCCGTAGCCCTTCATCTGCTCGTACACCGCGTTGGGCAGGTTGTAGAGCGTCCACATTCCCTCGTCGGCCTTGGCCGCGATGGTAGCCGCAAAGGCGGCTAAGATGACAAATAACTTTCTCATATTATCGTTTGTTAAAGTATTTACCGATTACGGGGAGCCCGCTGAGCGGGAAGTCTCTCTTCACGAGATAGGCCACAAAGACCAGGATGAGCAGGGTGTTGACAGCCAGCGACGCACCCATAGGCAGCAGCCTGTTGGCAGCAGTCATTCCGGCGGTGAGCACGGCGGTAAGAGCCACATAGACCATCATCTCCTTGACGGGATAGTCGATGGGATATTTCTTCTGACCCACAAAGTAGGACAGGAGCATCGCCGTGCCGTAGCCTGCCACTCCACCCCACGCACACGCCATGTAGCTGTAGCGCGGCACGAAGACCACGTTTACCACGACCAGCACCAGACAGCCCGCGCCCGAGAACCAGGCGCCATAGATGGTCTTGTCGATGAGCTTGTACCAGAAAGAGAGGTTGAAGTAGATGCCCATCATTATCTCGGCAGCCATCACGATAGGTACAACGCGCAGCCCCGGCCAGTAACTGCGGTCGCGGATGACGTAACGCAGAATGTCCATATATCCAATCACAGCCAAAAACGCCAACAGGGTGAAGATGACGAAGTACTTCATGGCTTTGGCGTAGGTGTCGCGGCTGTCGCGATCTTTGGCTTTGCCGAAAACAAACGGCTCGTAGGCATAGCGGAACGCCTGGGTAATCATGGCCATAATCATGGCTATCTTGGTGGCTGCACCATAGATGCCCAGCTGCGCCTTCTCGTCGGCGCCGGTATAGAGGTAGGGGAAAATAATCTTGTCGAGCGTCTGGTTGAGTATGCCGGCTATGCCCAGGATGAGCAGCGGCCATGCGTAGCGCATCATCTTGCCCCAAAGTGCGCGGTCAAAGCGGTAGCGGAAGCCCGTAAGCTCATGCCAGAAGCACACCACTACCACGGCGGTGCACACCAGGTTGATGTAGAAGACCATGCCCACATTGAGCGTGAACTTGTCGTCGTACAGCCCGAAGGGGTTGAGCCTCAGAGCTGGCAGCACGATGAGGTAGGTGAGGTTGAGGATAATGTTGAGGATGATGTTGACCAGCTGCAGGCTGGCAAACTTGATGGCGCGCTTCTGGTAGCGCAGGTAGGCGAATGGGATGCACTTGAAGGCGTCGATGGCGACACACACAAACATCACCGCCACCCAGTCGGGGTGGTCTGGGTATTTCATGAATCCCGCTATCTGGGGCAGCAGCGCAAAGACAGCGATGACAAACAGCAGCGACGATACTCCCACCGATACCAGCACGGTGGAATAGACCCGCATGGGGTCGTCCTCGGTCTTGTTGATAAACCGGAAGAAGGTGGTCTCCATGCCGTAGGTGAGTATCACCATCAGCAGCGCCGTGTAGGCATAGATGTTGGTTACCACGCCATACTCGCCACCGCCCGCGACAAAGGCTGCCGTCTGGATGGGTACCAGGAGATAATTGATGAAACGTCCGGCGATGCTGCTGATGCCATAGATGGCAGTATCTTTGACCAGACTCTTTAAATTAGCCATTTCTGTAGAGTTTTAGAAGAATAAATAAGCGATGCCGATGGCGGCGATGACTCCGGCGAAGTCGGCCAGCAGTCCGCATGGCACGGCATGACGCATATTGCGGATGCCCACGCTGCCGAAGTAGACGGCGAGGATGTAGAAGGTGGTGTCGGTCGAGCCCTGGAAGATGCAGCTCAGTCTGCCCACAAACGAGTCGGCGCCGTAGGTGGTCATGGCGTCGACCATCATACCTCGGGCTCCCGAGCCGGAAAGCGGCTTCATCAGCGCCGTAGGCAGCGCGCCCACAAAGTCGCTGTTGCCGCCCAGGGCCTTGACCAGAGTTGCCACGCCGTTGATGAGCATGTCCATGGCGCCCGACGCGCGAAACAGGCCGATGGCCACGAGTATCGCCACGAGATAGGGTATGATGCGCACGGCGGTGGTAAAACCTTCCTTGGCACCCTCGACAAACGCATCATAGACATTGATGTGGTGCTTCATGCCTGCCAGCACAAATGCCACAATGATAGTCATCAGCAGGATATTGGCCACCGATGTGCTCACAATGTTCATCTGGTCCTTGTCCAGCTGGCCGAAGCCCCAGATGATGGCACCCACCACCAGAGCCATGCCGCCCAGGGTGAGGAGCATGGTGCGGTTGAGCAGGTTGATGCGCTGGTATATCGAGGTAATGATGATGCCCGCCACAGTCGAGAAGAAGGTGGCAAGCAGTATGGGGATAAACACATCTGTGGGCTGGGCGGCGCCCAACTGCGCCCTATACACCATGATGGATATGGGGATGAGCGTGAGGCCCGACGTGTTGAGCACCAGGAACATAATCATGGGGTTGGTGGCAGTCTCCTTGTTGGGGTTGAGCGTCTGCAGCTGTTCCATCGCCTTCAGCCCGAGCGGCGTGGCGGCATTGTCGAGTCCCAACATATTGGCGGCGATGTTCATGAATATCGCGCCGGTCACAGGGTGACCCTTGGGGATGTCGGGGAAAAGCCGGGTGAACACCGGGGACAATGCCCTGGCTAGCACGTTGACCACCCCGCCGCGCTCGCCTATCTTCATGATGCCCAACCAGAGCGAGAGCACGCCCGTGAGGCCCAGTGAGATTTCAAAGGCGGTCTTGGACGAGGCGAAGGTCGAGTCTATGAGCGCCGGAAATACCGTGACATCGCCCAGGAAGATGAGCTTGGCCAGGGCGATGACAAAGGCGATGATGATGAAGCCTATCCAGATATAGTTGAGTACCATTGCGCTTGCGTTATTTGACAGTGGTGCGGCGCTCACGGATGAGCTTGATCTGGCGTTGCAGGTCCTGATAGTGGAGCTTGTCGATGCCCTTGGCGCCAGCCTCCTGGCTGTCTACAAACTGGGCTATGTCGTCGAGGTGCTGGACGAGGTAGAGCACCGCATCAGAGTCCTTGTTGCTGGCGCCACTGCGCGAGGCAAAGAGCAGCTGCATCAGCGACGACTGTGCAGGCTTGTCGTCCTTGGGGTTGAGCAGCGAGTTGACGCGGTTCAGGTAGCTGCGCTCCAGACTGCGTCTGATTTTGTCGCTCATGCCGTTGTCGCCAGCCAGAGGCTTCCACACCGCGCCCTTCAGCGCCGAGAGGTAGGCGTCGAGCTTCAGTGCCGATGGCGAGAGGTAAGAGTCGTTGTATATCTTGACGATGATGTCGGCAGAGAGGGCGCGCGAGAGCACGATGTTCTGCTGGTTGGCGATGTCGGCCGACGGGTCGATGCCAGTCTTTTCGGTGAGGGTGGCGGGGTACAGCCACAGCGGAGCCTCGAAGATGTTGCGGCCCACCCAGTCTATCGCCTCGAGCGGCATGGCTGCCGGAGCTATCTCTACGGGCTTGGTGCCGGGCATATTGTTGAGGTATCGGCCGCCCAGGTGCTTGATGACGTGGCCTGTGTATCGGCGCAGCTGGTCGCGCACGCTCTTGTAGACCTCTGTCAGGTCACTATACTGGTCGTTGTCCTGATGAGTCCACTGGGGCAGACCCGCGATGACGCGCTTCAGGTTCTTCACGCCATACTCGTTGGCCTTCATGTTGTCGTCGCCCAAGTCTTCGGTCTGCGAGCGGGGGTCTTCGTCGCGGCCCTCACCCGAGAACCAGCAGCGGGGATGACCAGCCAGGAAGCGCGAGGTCTCGGTCATCATCGCCTCTTTCTCTTCATATTCGTCCTTGAACTCAGGGCGGTAGGAGTAGCCCCACTTGATGGCCCACTTGTCATAGTCGTTGATGCGAGGGAAGAGTCCCTTGGGTCCAATCTTGTCTTCGGGCTGAGCCACGTAGTTGAAGCGGGCATAGTCCATGATGGATGCGGTGTGGCCGTGGGCCTCTACCCACGCCTTGTCGCGCAGTTTCTCTACGGGAGTGGCGTGGCTGGCGCCCATGTTGTGGCGCAGACCCAGGGTGTGGCCCACCTCGTGGGAGGAGACGAAGCGTATGAGCTCGCCCATGAGCTTGTCGTCGAAGGTCATGGTCTGTGCGCGCTTGTCGAGCGGTCCGCACTGCACCATATACCACTTGGTGAGCAGGCTCATCACGTTGTGATACCAGCAGATGTGGCTCTCGATGATTTCTCCGCTGCGCGGGTCGCTCACGTGGGGGCCGTAGGCATTTTCTATCTCAGCCGGGAGATAGCGTATCACGCAGTAGCGGGCGTCGTCGACGCTCATGTTGGAGTCGTTGGGCCACGGCTTGGCCTGGATGGCGTTCTTGAAACCGGCGGCTTCGAACGCCACGTTCCAGTCTTCAACTCCCTTGATGAGATAGGGCACCCACTTCTTGGGCGTAGCCGGGTCTATGTAGTATATGATGGGCTTCACGGGTTCTACCAGCCGTCCCTGACGATAGGCTTTCACATCGCGCGGCACCAGACGGTAACGGGCGATGAACGACTCACGCTGGGTCTTGTGCTGGGTGTCAGAGAAACGGGTGAAATTGTTGACAAAGTAACCCACGCGCTTGTCCCAGAGACGCTTGCGCATAGGCTGGCTGGGCAGTAGTACCATCGACGTGTTCATGCCCAGAGTCACCGAGCCCGTCAGACTGGCTGGCGCATTGCGGTTGGCTGTGGCGCCATAGGTGCGCACGGTGGCCACCTCGATGTTGATGGGAAACACCTTCATGGTGTCGATATACGAGCGGCTGCTTATCATTCCGCCGAGCTTGACCATGCCCAGCGATGATCTTACGCTGGTGGTGAGCTTGTTGTCGTTCTTGAAGAAATTGGTAATCTCTATCATGCTTCGGCCCTTGGGGCTCTTGCCGATTATCTTGAACGACGCCACGATGGGGTCGATGGTCGATGCCTGGAGAGTCTTGGATATACGGTCGGTCGAGTCGGCCAGCTGGGTGAGCACGTAGGCACGCATGTACATCGTCTTGTAGTCGTGCTTCTCAAAATAGACGGTGGCCTCGTTGACCTCTTCGCCGGCATACTTGCCGAAGTTCTGGGGCACAGCCGTATAGCGCGTCACGCACATGAAGTAGCGGCCCAGGAGCGTGTCGGGTATCTCGAAGTACCACTTGTCCTGGATATGGCGCACGGTGAATAGACCTTCCTTCACGGTGCCACCCTTCTTGATGATGTCGGCATACTCGTCCTTCTTCTTTTTGGCTACGGTGTCGTTGTCATGCTTGGTGGTGTCGGCCTTGATTACGGGTTTGCCCTTGAGGGTGTCGTCGTCCACGGCAGATACTTGTTGATACTTCGCAGCGTTGAGCCCCGTGATGCGCGAGGCATAGATGCCGCCGGCTATCATCATCACGATAGCGCAGATAAACAGCTTGTTACCCATATAGATACTTATTTATTGGTTCGTTGTCACTGCAAATTTAGTAATAATAATCCATACCCGGCTTGGGCAGACCGAAAAAAGCATGACAATCATGAAGAAAAAAGTCAAAATCGCTGTTTCCGCCCGTAGTTCTGCCGTCATTGGAGCGGCGATGCGGCCCTCGGGGCGACTGCGCAGACACGCAGAAGCCCCGAAGAGGGCTTCAGGTATAGCAGCGGGCATGGCCGTGGGGCTATATCCTGATGCCACCTTCGGGGCTATGGTTGCTCCCGTGGTGGGGATGATGAGTTGGCGGGTGTTAGAACTCGTCGTTGGCGTAGAGGAAGGGGTGGTAGCACTGCTCCCACTCTATGATTTCCTCGTCGCGGAAGAAACGCTTGAGCTCGATGGCTGCGGTCTCGGCAGAGTCGGATGCGTGGACGATATTCTCCTGGAAACTCATGCAGTAGGAACCGCGGATGGTGCCGGGGGCGGCGTTGCGGCCGTTGGTGGGGCCTGCCAGTGCGCGCACGGCGGCGATGGCGTCGACACCCTTGAGGCACATGGCCACCACGGGGGCTGTCATCATGGCGTCCTTGACGCGCTGGAAGAAGGGCTTCTCGCTGAGATGGCTGTAGTGCTCGGAGAGCAGCTCGTCGGTGAGCATCATCATCTTCATGCCGCATATCTGCAAGCCTTTCTTCTCAAAAATACTGATAATCTCGCCTGCCAGACCGCGCTGCATGGTGCAGGGCTTGAGCAGGACCAATGTCTTTTCTATTGCCATAATCGTTAATGGTTGTAGGGTTAGTAATATATGTTTTGTTCTGATTGTCTGCAAATGTAGGAATAATTTCTGAGATAGCCCAAGGATGTGGCTACAAATTGGATGCCCACGTATACAAATCCTTGATGACCATCTTGCGGAAGAGCCAATGGCTCATGCCGCCGGGGATGCGCATGATGGTGTTGTCGGCCAGGTCGAGCACATAGAGAGGGCGTATGCGCCAGCTCTCGTTGTAGCGGTTCTGCCAGTCGTACATGCAGTATTCCCACCATTCGCGGTCGCCGCGCCACCATTCGCCCGTGGTGTAGTCGTTCTTCAGTCCGTAGCGGGTCACGTCGAAAGCATTGGCATAGCCACACTGGCGGTATATGCGATAGGGGGCGAGGCCCAGGTCGAGCACGCTGCCCAGGCTCACGCGGCACATGATGATGCAGCCGCCCGAATAGTGGGTGGCGGTGCTGCGCACGGGGGCGAAGTAGATGCCGTTGCCGGCAAAGTTGCCGGCGCCCACGTTCCAGATGCCCGACATGCGGTTGCCGTGCCAGCAGCGGCCGGGCGCCATCACAATGTTGAGCGCGGCGGTCTCGTCGGTGCCGTGGTAGAGGGTAAGCGCGGGGACGAAGGTATCGAAGACGGTCCAGAACAGACTCTCGATGACGGTGAGCGACATGTGCCATATCGGGTACTTGATGATGCGCCACGGCAGCCACAGCGCCCAGTCTATAGCATCGTCGGTGCCCTCCTTGTCGCTGCTCGGCACAAAGACCTCGAGCACATAGTTGAACATCTCGAAGGTGCAGTGGGCGAAGAGGTTGAAGTAGATGGCGTTGACCAGTCTTATCGGCGTGAGCAGTATGTACAGCGGTATCTTGGCCAGCAACAGATAGCCTTCCAACTCATCGTTGCGACGGTCGTTGCCCGAGTTCTCCTTATAGAGCGCGCGCCAGGGCTTGGAGAGCCAGCGCTGGAGCCAGTTGGTGATGAGGAAGGGGATGCTCGTAATGCGGTATATCCACTGCATGATGAAGTAGTAGAAGGCAAACCCGTAGAAGAGGACCTTGGATATGATGTAGAGGACGATGAGGATGAGCGCCAACTTGAAGGCCCATCCTATCAGGGTGAACAGCGAGAACGAGCTGCGCCGCTTCTTGGGCTTGGAGGTAGCCACGGGCTCGTCTTTGACATACGACAGATAGCGGCTGGCGGCATAGGCGGTGTCGCCCTCGAAGATGACCTTGGACCAGTCGTCTCCCCATTCGACCACGAGCAGCTCGGTGCCACGCGGAGCCACCCCGCGCTTGTAGGCGTTGGGCGATGGCTGCATACGCATGTTAAGGTCGCTGGTGGTGACATAGATTGCGCGCGGAGAGCCCATCGCCGCCAGGGCGGAGAGCCATAGCAGGCAGAGGGTGAGCCATAACGTCTTCTTGTGCATCATAAACGATGTAGCTATTAGGTGATTATCTCTTGTCAAGTAAGTATAGACATGCAAAAATACGATTATTTTGCCAAACGCCTTGTGCATAACCGCGTTTTTTTGCATCGCGCTGCGGCTTTTTCTGACTTTTGGGATAACAAAGACGATAGAAAGCGCCATCCCCGTCATTGCCGCCATCGGAGAGATGGTGGCGGGGTGGGTGGAAAATAGTGAAAAAAAGTGGGAGCAAATGGCTATAGTTACATCCTTTTGCAGTAATTTTGCACATTATTATATAATATAGCGCGCTTCCATGAACGTAAAAATCAACGACAGTTGGGCTGAGCGGCTCGGCAATGAGTTTGCCCAGCCTTATTTCTCCCAGCTCACCGATTTCGTAAGGCACGAGTATGCCACCACGACCTGCTATCCTCCCGGCAGACTTATCTTCAACGCCTTCAATCTCTGTCCTTTCGACAGCGTCAAGGTGGTCATCATCGGGCAGGACCCCTATCACGAGGCGGGTCAGGCTATGGGGCTCAGCTTCTCGGTGCCCGACGGAGTAGCCATGCCGCCGTCGCTGCAGAACATCTTCAAGGAGATACAGGGTGACCTCGGCATCGGAGTGCCCCAGAGCGGTAACCTGACGCGTTGGGCTGAGCAGGGAGTGCTGCTGCTCAACGCCACGCTCACCGTGAGGGCCCACCAGGCTGGCAGCCACCAGCGCCATGGGTGGGAGAGGTTTACCGACGCTGCCATCAGCAGGCTTAGCGAGGGTCGCGACCATCTGGTCTTCATCCTCTGGGGTGGCTATGCGCGCTCCAAGGCGTCGCTCATCGACCGCAGCCGTCATCTGGTGCTCGAGTCGGTGCATCCCTCACCCCTCTCTGCCAACCGGGGTGGATGGTTTGGCAACCATCACTTCTCGCGCTGCAATGAATATCTCGCCGGGCACGGCATGGGCCCCATCAACTGGTAAGAACATGAATGAACTGCATATTTTACAGATAGGAAACGTATTTGTTTCGCCCGATATTTTCACGGTAAAGTTCTGCTGCGACCTTGACGTGTGCAAGGGCGCATGCTGCATCGAAGGCGACGCTGGCGCGCCGGTAACCCTCGATGAAATCGGCGATTTGGAGGCTTCGCTCGATGTGGTATGGAATGACCTCTCGGCTTCGGCGCAGGCTGTCTTAGACCGCCAGGGTGTGGCTTATGCCGACCGCGACGGCGACCTGGTCACAAGCATTGTCGGAGGTAAGGACTGTGTGTTTACATGCTATGAGGGCGACACCTGTCTCTGTGCCCTTGAGCGCGCGCATCGTCAGGGCCGCTGCCCCTTTGTCAAGCCCATCTCCTGTGCGCTCTATCCCATTCGCGAAAAGACATTTCCCGATGGTTCGGTGGGGCTCAACTATCATCGTTGGCGCATCTGCCAGTGTGCTGTAGAGAAAGGCCGCGAACTCGACTTGCCTCTCTACCGCTTTCTCGAGGGTCCGCTTGTGCGCCGCTTCGGCAAGGAGTGGTATCAGGAGCTGTGCCAGGTGGCCGACGAGCTTCGGGCTTTAGGCATGATTTGATGCCTCGGCAATGGTAGGAAACGAGGGCGTGATGGCTGTGCCTCCGCTTGCCGTCATGATGCTGGCTCCCGACATCATGTTGCCTCGGGGCTTGCTGCCGACAGACTACGACCTTCTGTATTCGGTCGGCGACATGCCCACGTGCTCCTTGAAGTATTTCCCCATAAAGCTCTGGCTGGGGAAGTTCATGTCCATCGCTATCTGCTTGATGCTCTTGCGCGAGTTCTTGATTTGCACGCGCAGCTCCATAACCACATAGTTGTCTATCCACTCGTTGGGGGTGCGCTGGCTTACCTGCTTGATGCACTCCGACAGATATTTTGGGGTGATACACAGCTGTCGGCCGTACCAACTCACACGGCGTTCGGTGCGGAAGTTCTTCTCTATAAGTGCGATGAAATCGGTAAAAATCGTCTCTGCACGGTTCTTTTTCCTGTTGTCCCTGTTCATGATCTGGTAGATGGTATTGCCCAGGTCATATATCATCGTGGCGATGGTCATGCGGGCCACATCGCGGCGGAAATGATGCCCCACGCAGTCTATCTTGCTCTTGAGCATCTTGTAGTAATCGCAGAAAGTGTCGGCCTCCTTCATGCTCAGCGTCGAGACCGGGTTGCTACGCGCAAAGAGGAAAAGCGATGAAATCTCGTGTACATCTTTGGCGATGTCGCTGAAGAAATTGGGCGAGATGATAAATCCTATGCCGCTGAAATCTTCGCTGAACGAACAGTTGTCGACCACCATGCCGTTGGTGATGATGATGACGTCGTTGCGCTCCACGGTGTGTTCTATGGTGTCAAGCCGGTAGGTGGCTCTGCCGTTCAGACAGAGCGCAGCCATCATGCACTGCATGCGGCGCGTGCGGTCGGGAAAGGGAATTTTGGCCAGATCGTCAAACAAGACGATGTCGTTGTCTATGTGGCTTCCTTTATATTGGCTAAGCGTTGAGGCTATGGTTACCTCGTAGATTTCCTTGTTCTTGTATTTTATCATTGCTTTAGTATGGATATGCATTGTAAGTTGTTGTCGTCATGAGGCTTACGCCGTCGACGCGCTGCACTTGGCTGGCGTCAAACGCACTGTCTCCGCTGACAATCACCCGTCGGTGGTAGGTAGGCTCGAAGGCTGTGGTAATCTGCTCGTCGGTCTCGCCGTTGCAGGTATACTTGCGCCCGCCGATGATAATGGTCTCACCCTTCTTCGCTCCGCGCAGCGTGAGCCTCACAAAGCCGTAGAAGCCAGTGACAAACTCGTAGGCAATGCCCTCCGGCGTCCGCTCCGAATATCGCGGCGCAGTGACTCTCGTCACGCGATTTACCCGGACAGGCAGCAGCGTAGCCAAGGGCCACACCCCCATCTCCGTCGATACCCTTCGCAGTGCCGAGTCAGTCTTCCGAAGTTCCGAAGCAGCCGTCCGAATTTCCGAGTCAGCCGTCCGTCCGTCTATCTCCACCCTCCGTGGTGCTGAAGCAGCCTTCGCTTCTTCTATCTCTACCCTCCGTGGTTCCGATGCAGCCTTCGTTCCTTCTATCTCTAACCTCCCTGGCGCCGAGACTGGTGTCCAGCATGCGGTCGATACCGTCTGCGTGTAGCCGCGGTCAATTCCGTCGCCCGAACCTTCATCTACAGGCCGGCAGAGCCATCCTCCGTCGGCGTTGTGACCAAAGGGGCGACCGTCGCGCCCCACTCCATAATAACAGACGGCTATCTGGTGGTCGTGGGGATCAACCGGGTGATAGAGGATGGCCACCGTGTTGGAGTCGGAACGCAGGTAGCCGCTGACGTCGATATCGATGGTGACGGGGTGATGACAGTTGTCGGTCGGGAGGGGCGGGGTGACATTAGACTCATTGACATACAATCTGTATCTGCCACGGGCGGTGACGCTGAGCGTGGCGCTGATGGGGCGGCGCTGCGTGATATAGGTGTGGCGGAACCAGATGTCGGAGAGCGAGTCGGCTGTGGTGCAGCTTATCTCTCCAGGGCCAAGGCTGGCGGTCTGGGCGCTGGCGGTCGTCATGCCGATGACGAGCAAGCCCATCAGCACCATAATCATCTCTTGTATTGCAGTTTTGGCCATCAGTTGCAAAATTAGTACTTTTTATTGGCGTTACCAAGTGAAAATGAGGAAAAATCAACGATACCACTATCTTCGTGGCGGATATAGCCATCGTCGTGACCAGCAAAAAAGAAGGCACACCTCTTGTCATAAGAGGCGTGCCTTTTTTAGGTAATTGACATTTTGTTTAAGCGTCGATATTGGCGTAGGTAGCGTTCTCTTCGATGAAGATACGGCGTGGTTCTACGTCATCGCCCATAAGCATAGAGAAGATTTCGTCGGCGTCGGCGGCATTCTCTATAGTCACTTGTTTGAGCAATCGACTTTCAGGATTCATAGTGGTTTCCCACAGCTGCTCGGGGTTCATCTCACCAAGACCCTTGTAACGCTGGGTGTGAAGGGCTTTGTCGGAATCGTTTCCGCCAGCATATTTCTCGATAAACTGTAGGCGTTGTTGTTCGGTATAACAGTATTCGCTCTTGTCCTTGTACGAGCAACGGTACAGGGGAGGCGTGGCGATATACAGGTGGCCGTCTTCGATGACCTTGGGCATGAAGCGGTAGAAGAGCGTCATGATGAGGGTGTCGATGTGAGAACCATCGACATCGGCATCGGTCATGATGATAATCTTGTCGTAGCGCAGCTTGTCGATGTTGGCCTCGCGGTCGTCCTCGCCTTCGACGCCGAAACGCACGCCGATACTCTGGATGATGTTCATTACCGACTCGGCCTCAAAGACACGGTGCCACTGCACTTTCTCTACGTTGAGGATTTTACCTCTCAGCGGCAGGATGGCCTGGCGGAAACGGTCGCGGCCCTGCTTGGCAGAACCACCGGCGGAGTCACCCTCGACGAGGAATATCTCACACTCCTTGGGGTCCTTATTGGAGCAGTCGGCCAACTTGCCGGGCAGACCGCCGCCGCTCATCACGTTCTTGCGCTGCACGCTTTCGCGGGCCTTGCGGGCGGCGATACGTGCGGTGGCAGCCAGTACCACCTTCTCGCAGATGCGCTTGGCCTCGACGGGATGCTCTTCGAGATAGTCGTTGAGCGCTTCTCCCACAGCCTGCTGCACGGCACCAGCCACCTCAGAGTTGCCCAGCTTGGTCTTGGTCTGACCCTCAAACTGTGGCTCGGCTACCTTGATGGAAATCACGGCGGTAAGTCCCTCGCGGAAGTCTTCGCCGGCAATCTCTATCTTGGCCTTTTCAATCTGCTTGGAGATGGTGGGCTCGTTGTCGGCATAAGCCTTGAGCACACGGGTGAGAGCCGTACGGAAACCGGTGAGGTGGGTACCGCCCTCTATGGTGTTGATATTGTTGACGTAAGAGTGGATGTTCTCCGAATAGTCGGTGTTGTACATGATAGCCACCTCGATAGGGATGCCCTGCTTCTCGGTCTTGAGATAGATAACATCGTCGAAGAGGTGGGCGCGGTGACGGTCTACGTAGCGCACAAACTCCTTCAGACCGTCCTTGGCATGGAAGACCTCCTGACGGGTCTTGCCCTCGGCGTCGGGGCGCGCATCGGTGAGGGTGATGCGGATGCCGGCGTTGAGGAATGCCAGCTCGCGCATACGACGAGCCACGATGTCCCACTGGAATGTGGTGGTGGTGAAGATGCTGCCATCGGGCCAGAACTGCTGGCGTGTACCGCGCTTGTCGGTCTCGCCCACTACCTTGACGGGGTAGAGAGGCTTGCCCTTCTCATATTCCTGCTGGTAGATTTTGCCGTTGCGGAACACCTGCGACATCATGTGGCTTGACAGGGCGTTGACACAGCTTACGCCCACACCGTGGAGACCACCGCTGACCTTATACGAACCCTTGTCAAACTTACCACCGGCGTGGAGCACGGTCATAACCACCTCCAGAGCCGATTTGTGCAGTTTCTCATGCATATCCACGGGGATACCGCGGCCGTTGTCTTCCACCGTTACCGAGTTGTCCTCGTTGATGGTCACTTCTATATCTGTGCAGTAGCCTGCCATCGCCTCGTCGATAGAGTTGTCTACCGTCTCGTTAATCAGGTGATGCAGACCCTTTTCGCTAATATCGCCGATGTACATGGCAGGGCGCTTGCGCACTGCCTCCAAGCCTTCGAGTACCTGAATGTTACTCGCCGAATAGTTGCTTTCTATGTTATGATTATCTTCCATTTCAGTATGGTACAAGTTTGATTGCAAAGATAGTAAAATTCATTGACATAGCGAAACATTTGCCCCGTTATTTTGACCTCTGTTTCCATCAGAAACTCCCTTTGGCCCGACGTTATAAAAGTTTAACTGTTTGCGCACCCAGTCTGCCTCTGCAGAGGCTGTCGTATGCGGTGTGTGGGGCTTTGCGGCACCCGCTTTCGCCTTGTTGAGGCGCAGTCGCATAGGCTCGCGTCCGCAGGCTGTAACAGTGCTGGTGTGGTGCACCAGCGTGGCGACGCCCGCGTGCTCCGTCCCGGCCATTGTGCGTATGACCGAAACCATTGTGCGTATGACCGAAACCATCACCCTTGCCGTCATAGTCATCTCTGTGGCGGTAAAGTTCTTCTCAAGGTTTGCATCGGTTATTTCAGGGTTTGCCGTGAGTATTTCCAACTTTGCAATAGTCATTTCCGGCTTTGCTCTCAACTTATTGGTCTGCTCCGTCATCATTGCCGCTGTGGGGAATGCGACTGCTGGTTTACTATCTGTGTCCTGAACTGATGATGACGGTCTGCGCGATTGCAAATCAGTGCGTTGTAGGCGATCTGATTTTGCTCTGTCGCCGACGACAGCGTGCCGCTCTCTGCCCTCGAGGCATATAACCAAAGAGACCACTACTTGTGGTAGTGGTCTCTTTGGGGTAGGATATATTGTTTTGTGAATTATCCCAGCTTGCTGATGTGGAGAGCGAGGCTTGACTTCAGGTTTGCAGCCTTGTTCTTGTGGATGATGTTGGTCTTTGTGAGCTTGTCCAACATGGCCTGTACTACGGGGTACAGCTTAACAGCCTCTTCCTTGTCTGTCATTGCGCGCAACTTACGTACGGCGTTGCGCATAGTCTTTGCATAATATTTGTTGTGCAAAGTCTTTGTCTTTGTCTGACGAATTCTCTTCAGTGATGATTTGTGATTTGCCATCTTATTATACTTTCTTTTTTATTATTTGTAGTCCCTAGGAGAGTCGAACTCCTCTTTAGAGAATGAAAATCTCTCGTCCTAACCGATAGACGAAGGGACCATCTGTCTATTAGCGGATGCAAAGGTAGATACTTTTAACGAAATGTGCAAATTTTCTTCAAAGAATTTTCTATAAAAGGCTGTTTTTTATTACTTTTGTAGTCTATGATGGTCAAAACAAACGCAATAGTACTCAAAACCAATCCCTATGCTGACCGCAAGATGGTGGTGGAGATGTTCACGGCAGACTACGGCTACCAGTCGTTTGCGGTGACGGTTCCGGCGACCAAGCGCGGCAAGTTGAAGCGGCAGTATTTTATCCCGCTTTCGAGGTTGGAGATAGCCTATGACATGCGACCCAACCGCCGGTTGCAACTCCTGACGGATGTAAGGTTCAGCACGATGGCCACCTACATGTACGAAGATGCGGTCAAGCTGCCCGTAGCGCTGTTTGTGGTCGAACTGCTCACCACCGTAGCCCGCCACGAGCACGAAAACCGGCAACTCTTTGAGTTTGTTGACGCTTCGATAGATGTGTTGGAGCTCGATGGCGAGCATACTGCCAACTTCCACCTCGTGTTTATGACCATGCTCACGCGCCTGGTGGGCATTGCGCCCGACGAGGAAACCTATGCCGCCGGCAGCTGGCTCGACCTGCGCGAGGGATGCTTCACTCTGCTTCGCCCTGCCCATCAGGATGTGGCTCAGCCCGAGGTGGCGCGGCGTATAGCTCTCTTCCTTCGCGGTGGTTTTGAAGGTGTTGCGATGCCCATGAACCGCGACGAGCGCAACTGCTGTCTCGACGCTCTGATGGACTATTACCGTCTGCATCTGCCCTCTTTCCCCGAGCTCAAGTCGGTGGCCATTCTGCGCCAACTGTTCCAATAGAAGCATCCCGACACGCTATGGCCAGTTGTCCATAACGTGTCGGGATGCTATATATATAATAAGGTGTAACGGCTGCCTATGCCAGCAGTCGCTTTACAATCTGCGAAACTGCTCCGCCGTCGGCCTTGCCTGCCAACTGCTTGGTGGCGATGCCCATGACGCGCCCCATATCCTTCATCGATGAGGCTCCGGTCTCGGCTATGATGCCCTTGACTATCTCTTCTATCTCTGTGGTGCTGAGCTGCTTGGGCAGATAGCTCTCGATGACGGCGGCCTGGGCCAACTCTTCTTCTGCCAGGTCGGCACGGCCGTTGGCTGTGTAGGTGGCTGCTGTCTCGCGGCCCTGCTTGGCCAGCTTCTGCAGTATCTTGAGCGCGGCGGCATCGTCGAGCGTGTCGTTGGCTCCCGGGGCGGTCTTGGCCTCGAGAAATACTTTCTTGATGTTGCGGAGGGTCATGAGGCGCACCTTGTCGCGGGCCTTCATGGCTTCCTTGATATCGTTGCTTACTTGTTCAAACAAATCCATAATGTTTAGTTTCAATGGTTATACGAATGAAATGATGGAGTTGGCAGTGCCGTCGTTGCCGCCGTCATCGGCAGGTTTGCTCTCGGTGTGTCCCGATGCCTGACGGGTTATCTCGTCTATCATGTTCTTGGAGCGCTTGTAGGTGGGCGTGTTCTCGATGGCGAGTATCACGTCCTCGTTGTCAAGGTATTCGGGCGAAAAGAGGAAGATGTGTGGACGGCGCTTGTACTCCATGGTCTTCTCGCCGCTGCCGTAGTACACGCCCATGCGTGCCTTCTTCTGGGCGTCGGCTTCGGCTTTCTTGGCCATATTGTCTGCCTCTTCCTGGGTGTATTTCTTGGTCTGGTGTTCCTGCATGCCGTCGATATTCTTGATGCCGAAACCGGTGGCGAGGATGGTAACCTTGACCTTCTCACCCAGATTGGGGTCGAGGAATATGCCCCACTTGGACTGATAGTCACAGTTGAAGTGCGACATGAACTCATTGACTTCGTTCATCTCCTCCATACGCAGTCCCTCGTTATTGGCTTTGTCTGCGGCGAAGGTGATACTGAGCAGAATCTTCTTGGAATTGTAGATGTCGTTGTTGTTGAGTAGCGGCGAGTGAAGCGCGCTCTCGATGGCTTTGCGCAGTCGGCCCTCGCCCTCGCCGTAACCGGTACTCATGATGGCCACGCCGCCGTCTTCGAGCACGGTGCGCACGTCGTTGAAGTCGAGGTTGACGATGCCTCGGCTGGTAATGATTTCGGCGATGCTCTTGGCAGCCACGCTCAGCGTGTCATCGGCCTTTCCGAAGGCGTTGAGCACCGACAGGTCTGCATATACCTCGCGCAGACGCTCATTGTTGATGACCAGCAGTGCGTCTACGTTCTTTGCCAGTTCCTCTACACCGTCGAGGGCTTTATTGATTTTCTTTTCGCCTTCCCATAAAAAGGGTATGGTGACAATGCCCACAGTGAGGATGCCCATGTCCTTGCTCGCCTTTGCTATGACGGGTGCTGCTCCGGTGCCGGTACCTCCGCCCATTCCGGCGGTGATGAATGTCATCTTGGTGCCGTCGTCGAGCATGGCCTTGATGTCGTCCAGGGTTTCTTCTGCGGCTTCACGCGCCTTCTCGGGCACGTTGCCCGCGCCGAGTCCTTCCTTGCCAAGCTGGATGTGTACGGGTACGGGCGAAGCGTTGAGCGCCTGTGCGTCGGTGTTGCACAGCACGAAGCTCACGTCGTGTATGCCCTCTCTGTACATGTGGTTTACGGCATTGCCGCCACCACCGCCCACGCCGATGACCTTGATGATGTTGACCTTCTCGGGAACTTCAAAGATAGGCAGGGTGCCGTTGGTTGTATTGTTGTCTTTATCCATGATAGTCATGCTTGATTGTGGTGTGAATTACGATTGCTTATTCTTCCTCTGTGATAATCTGTGAGAAGAAGTTCTTGAGCTTAGCCTTGTTGCGGTGCCAGAAACTGTTCTCGCGCTCCTTCTTGCGTTCCTCTTCAGCCTCTCTCTGCCGCTTCAGTTCTTCCTCCTCTTCCTTCTTGCGCTTAGCCTCTTCGGCAGCGGCCTTCTCTTCGGGCGTCTGTATGATGCCCTTGCCTGGCTGGTGGGGTTCCTTGGGCTTCTCTGTAGTGGTGTAACCCTCGTCTTCAGGGGCGAAGAGCGAGTCATTGAAGTCTTTGCCGGCGCAGTTTTCGTTGCCGCGCTCGAGCAGTCCCAGTACAGTGTTCATGCGGCCGTCGTGAGCGGTGATTTCGGGCTGGTTGGCATTGATGACACCGTTGACAAACTTGGCAACTCTAATTTTCTCGATGGGGGTGAAGGTATGGAAAGCCTCGACGATGTTGCGCATGTTGGAACCGCCGCCGGTGAGGATGATGCCGCCCAGCATCTTGTCGGAAAACTCGTTGGGCATCTGGTACCACACGTTGCGGATGATTTCCTCCATGCGCGACTCTACAATCTCTATGAAGCGGCGGCTCTCGATCTTGCGTCCGTCGCCCACGGCGAGTTCGAGCGTGTTGTCGATGTCAGCGTTGTTGGTATATGCGCAACCATACTCGAGCTTCATCTCTTCAGCCCTTTCCTCGTCTATCTGGAGCGAGGCGATGTCCTTGGTGATATTGTTGCTGCCCAGTGGTATGACGGCGATATGGCGCAGGATGTTCTTGTAGTATACCGACACGGTGGTGGTCTCGGCGCCCAGGTCTACGAGCATACATCCGCTGCGCTTCTCCGACTCGGTGAGCACGCTGTCGGCGAGCACCAGCGGTGCGAGATACATCTCGACGATGTTGATGCCGGCGCTCTTGAAGCACTCGTTGCAGGCGTAGTAGAACTTCTTGCGCCACAATATGTTAAGGAAATTGCCTTCCAGATGCTTGCACTGTATGCCTGCGGGGTCAAGCTGGAGCTGGTTGTCAACCTTGTATTCCTGAGTGATGGCATCGATAATCTCCTGTTCGGGATAATCCATGCTGCGGTTGGCGTCCATGAGTTCGTCTATCATGTCCTGGCGCACGATGGCTCCCTCTTCCAGGTCTTTGACAATCACATTCTTTACGCTGCGTATCGACTGTCCTCCTCCGCATACATACACGCCTGCTATCTTAGACTTGAGCGAGTGTTCAAGTTTGTTGACGATGTTGGTCAGACACTGTACCGTGCGGTCGTGGTTATAGACTACTCCCTTGCGGATGCATGCCGAAGAGTCTTCTTGCGCTACGGCGAGGATGCTGATGCTGCCATCAAGGTTCTTCTTTCCGGCCACGCCTGTAATCTTGGACGAGCCCAGTTCGATAGCGATTATAAATTCCTTTGCCATACGTTATATTGTTTTATTCTTGTTTACTTTTCTTGCAGATAATCTGGTTGTCAAATTCGAGATTGATGTACGAGTAGCGGTTCCATCCTGCCTGGGAGAGTCCGTACTGGTAGAATTTCTTGAGACGGTCCATCTTGTGACGGGTGAAGTCAGCTATCTGCTTCTGTCGTTCTCGTGGTGTCTTGGCCTCGGGCAGCTGACCTATATATATAATATGGTTGCCCACTCTGGGCACGAGCTCGATGCCGAGGTCGCTGAGGACGTTGATTTGTACTATCTGGTTCTTCCAGAAGTCGCTCGCCATGAGCGTCTGGACAAGATAGGCAATGTAGTTGCGGGCATACCACTGGTTGATGTTGCCCGTGGCGATGATGAGGTCGCTGGTGTAGTGGGAGTTGGGCATGATGCTGCACTTGTCGTCGATGTAGTAGTCGGTGCCGTTGTTGGCCTTGACTCTCACGATAGGCATCAACTGGCTGTAGGCTATGTTGACCTGTCCGTCCTGAGTGATGTAGCACTCGGCGGTCTTGACAAACGGGCTCGCCATGAGGCTTTCCTCTATCTGTCGTGTCCTAATCTGGGCGATGGGCTTTCCCAGCGGAAATAGGCCCTGCTTCTTCAGTCGGGCCTTGATTTCGTCGCTGCCTATGAAGCCGTCGGTCTTGGAGTCGGTAATCTGTATATTGACCTTGGTACACCTGCGTCCCTTGTCGTCAAACTTGTTGAACGCGGTGAAGGCCATGAACAGATACACGCCCAAGGCGATATCTACCATGATGAGGAGTCCTCTTTTCCAGTTGAATCGTAGTCTTGCCACTCTTTACTTGTTGTCTATGATGTGAGCTATCTCGTCGGTATAGTTGTCCAGGTCGCCGGCGCCCAGGATGATGAGCACGTCGAAGTCGCGGCTCTTGACATAGTCTATCACGTCGTCCTTGCGGATGATGGCCTTCTCCACGCCAGGCTTGAGGTTGTCGTAGATGAGCTGGCTGGTGACGCCGGGAATGGGCTGCTCGCGGGCGGGGTAAATCTCGGTGAGTATTACCTCGTCGAGCTGGCTCAGCGCGTCGGCGAAGTCGCGGTAGAAGTCGCGGGTTCGGGTATAGAGATGGGGCTGGAAGATGGCCGTAATCTTGCGGTCTTTGTACAGCTCGCGCATACTCTTGGCGCTCTGGAATATCTCTTTGGGGTGGTGGGCATAGTCGGAGAGCACCACGTGGCGGCTGTTCTTCAGCCTGAAGTCAAAGCGGCGGTCCACACCTCCGTAGGTAGCCATGCCGTGACGCAGTTCATCGGGGGTACATCCGTTGAGCTGGGCCATAGCCATGGCAGCCACGCCGTTCTCGATATTGATGGGGATGGGTTGGCCCAGCACGATGCCGTCGACGCGCTCTATGGGCGATACGAAGTCGAAGCTGATTTCGCCATTGTCTATCTTGATGTTCTCGGCATGGAAGTCGCCTTCGTTGAGGCTGTAGGTATAGACCTTCACGCCCTCCTGCACGTCGGCCTTCATCTCCAGACCGGTGTGGATGACGAGCGCTCCTCCGGGCTGGATGAGCGTGGTGTAGTGGCGGAAGCTCTCGAGATAGGCTTCCTTGGTGCCGTAGATGTCCAGATGGTCGGGGTCGGTGGCTGTGATGACGCTCATCCAGGGCCGCAGCCAGTGGAAACTGCGGTCAAACTCGTCAGCCTCAATCACGATGTAGTCACTCTCGCTGAGGATGTAGTTGGTGCCATAGTTCTTGGAGATTCCTCCGAGGAAGGCGTTGCAGTCTACGTGGCTCTCGTGCATGATGTGGGCACACATGGTGGATGTGGTGGTCTTGCCGTGGGTTCCGGCAAAGCACAGGCCCTTGTGGGTGCGGGTGAGGGTACCGAGCACCTGGGCGCGCTTCTCGATGGTGAAGCCGCCCTCACGGAAAAAGACCATCTCCTTGTGTTCGGCAGGGATGGCGGGAGTATAGATGACCAGACAGGTGGCTGTGTCGCGACACGGTTGGGGTATTAGGTCCACGTTCTCTTCATAGTGGATGTCCATACCTTCACGTTCCAGCTGACGGGTCAGCTCTGAGGGGGTGCGGTCGTAACCTGCAACGGTCACGCCCTTGTGCAGGAAATAGCGGGCGATGGCACTCATGCCTATGCCGCCGGCTCCTACGAAATATACAGACTTGATATCTTTCAGTTCCATAGTTATTGTCTTGTTGCTAATTTGATTACCTCGTCGGCAATGGTGTCGGCAGAGTTTTCTACGCCCAATGTGAGGATGTTGTCGTGGAGCGAGGTGAGCTTGTCCTGGTCCTTGACGGTCTCTATGGCCCGCTGGAGCAGTATCTCGGGAGCCTCGGCGTCCTTGACGAATATGGCGGCGTTGTGGTTTACCAGCGCCATGGCGTTGTGGGTCTGGTGGTCTTCGGCCACGTTGGGGCTGGGCACCAGGATGACAGGCTTGCCAATCAGGCAGAACTCGCTGATGGAGCTGGCGCCGGCTCGGCTTATCACGAGGTCGGCTGCCTTGTAGGCGGCACCCATGTCGCTGATGAAGTCGGTCACGTGGAGCATCGGCATCGGCTCTTCACCTTTCAGGCGCTGGGCGATGGCGTCGCTGTAGTACTTTCCGGTCTGCCAGATGAACTGCACGCCCGACTCTCTGACCATGTCCAGATGCTGGAGCACGCTCTCGTTGATGGTGCGGGCACCGAGGCTGCCGCCCACGAGCAGTATGGTCTTCTTGGCGGGGTCGAGGCCGAAACGCTCGATAGCCTCTTCGCGGCTGAGCGTGGTCTCGATGAGGTTCTGGCGCACGGGGTTGCCCGTGAGTATGATTTTGTCGGCGGGGAAGAAGCGGTCCATGTGTTCATAGGCCACACATATCTTCTCGGCCTTCTTGGCCAGCAGACGGTTGGTCACTCCGGCATACGAGTTCTGCTCCTGGATGAGGCAGGGTATATGCTTGGCGGCACACATGTTGAGCGTGGGACCGCTGGCATAACCTCCTACGCCCACGGCTGCCATGGGGCGGAAATCGCGGATAATCTTCTTTGCCATGCGCTGGCTCTTCCATATCTTGAAGAGTACGGCAATGTTGCGCAGAGGGTGCTTGCGGTCGAATCCGCAGATAGGCAGACCCTTTATCTTATAGCCTGCGGCAGGCACGCGCTGCATCTCCATGCGTCCCAGTGCACCCACAAAGAGTATCTTGGCATCGGGGCGCTTGGCCTTGATGCTGTTGGCTATTGAGATGGCGGGAAATATGTGTCCGCCGGTACCTCCTCCACTGATGATGATTCTCAGTTCGTCTTCCATTTTCGTTTCCGTTACTTTATTCAGGCAAAAATAGCTAAAATATTTTGATTTATGTGTGATTTATCCAAATATTTTTGGTTTCATCCATGATTTCTTTGTCTCCCGTGATGACTCCCAGTGTGAGGGCGGTCATCTCGGGGGTAGCGTGGGGCTCAGACGGCGGCAGGCTGGGCGTTGGCAGCCGGCGTGCGCTTCTTCGCCGAACGGCTGATGCTCAGTATCACTCCGATGTAGACGCAGTTGATGACCGTCGAGGTTCCGCCCTTGCTGATGAGGGGTAGCGGCTGACCCGTGACGGGCGCCAGACCCACAGCCACACACATGTTGAACAGTGCCTGGGTCACCAGCATCAGCGCCAGGCCCATCGCGAGGAATGCGGGGAAGTTGTTCTCGCACTGGTTGGCTATCTTGGCGGTTCTGAAGAGCAGGATGATGTAGAGGAATGCCACACCTCCGGCTCCTATGATGCCCATCTCCTCGATGATGATGGCGTAGATGAAGTCAGAGAACGCCTGCGACAGGAAGTCGCGCTGCTCGGAGTTGCCCGGACCTTTGCCTATCACGTTCGACGAGGCTATGGCGATATTGGCATACGACACCTGCGCGTCCTTGTCCAGGTCTACCGAGTCTGGGGGTATATCCTTGGAGTTCATAAACTTGTCTATACGCGTCTTCCAGGTGTCAGCGCGCTTCAGAAACCACGGGCGCTTCTCAAACAGGTCGTCCTTGTCGTCGCTCACCACCGTCACGTTGTGTGCCGCCAGCAGCTTCTTCTCCTCATTGACGTCCTTGCCGAACGCCATGATGAAGAATATGACCGCCACGCCCAGCAGGGTGACCACGCCCAGCAGCTTGCCCAGCTGGGAGTAGGGCGTGCGGCCTATGAACATCATCATGACGATGACCAGGAACAGCAGTGCTGCCGTCGAGAGGTTCTCGCCACAGATGAGGGCCAATATTGCTATCGAGAGGCCCATCACCCACTTGAAGGCGTTCTTGTCAGCGCCGTTGTCGGTCTGCAATACACTGTATATCTGTGCCGTGGCAAGCACCATGGTGCCCTTGGCAATCTCAGATGGCTGGAAACTCAGTCCGAAGATATTGAGCCAGCGGCTGCCGCCATTGATGTTCTGACCAGCAGCCAGCACGGCGCCGAGCGTGATAATCGACACTATGAGCAGAAACGGCAACGCCACCTTGAAATAGCGGCACTGGATGTTGAGGGTGATAATCATGCAGAATATGCCCAGTATCAGCAGGAATATGTGCTTGAACATAGGGCTCAGATAGCTGCCGCCCTTGTACGCCAACTGCGACGAGGCAGAAAATACCTCGACGATACTGATGATACAGAGGAAGAAGAACACCATCCATATCACCTTGTCGCCTTTGAACAGTTTGCTTAAGGTGTTGTTTATCATCTATCTTGTTGTTATGACTGTCTTACTAACTGCTTGAACTGCTCGCCGCGGTCTTCCATGTTCTTGAACAGGTCGAAGCTGGCGCAGCAGGGACTCAGCAATACGGTGTCGCCCTCGGCGGCAAGCTCGTTGCAGGCAGCCACACAGTCTTTCATGCTGTGGGTGTCGCGTACGGGCAGCCCCAGTGAGTCGAACGCCTGGTGCAGCTTGGTGTTGTCGGCGCCGAGATAGACCAGAGCCTTACACTTCTCCTTCACCAGGTCGGTGAGGGTAGAGTAGTCGTTGCCCTTGTCCTTTCCGCCCACGATGAGTATGGTGGGGGTGGTCATGCTCTCCAGCGCATACCAGCAGGCATCGACGTTGGTGGCCTTGGAGTCGTTGATATACTGCACGCCATGCAGACGGCAGACTTTCTCCAGACGATGCTCCACGCCGGGGAAGTCGCTGAGACCCTGGCGTATCACCTCGGGGGCGACGCCAGCCAGATGGGTGGCAAGTCCTGCTGCCAAAGAGTTGTACATATTGTGTTTGCCAGTCAGACTCAGCTCCTCCTGCTTCATCTCCAGCCGTGTTGGCGCTGTGAGCACATACTCTCCGTCGGTGATATAGCCCTTGAGGGCGTCGCTCTTTTCCAGTCCGAAGGGGTAGAGCGTGGCTCCCACGGCAGTCTTGGTCAGTTCGTGCTGGATTACGGGGTCGTCGTTCCAGTAGATGAAGGCGTCGGCCTTGACCTGGTTCTGCGTGATGCGCATCTTGGCGTCGGCATAGTTCTCAAACTTGAACTCGTAGCGGTCCAGATGGTCGGGGGTGATGTTGAGCAGCACGGCGATGTCGGCGTGGAAGTCATACATGTTGTCGAGTTGGAAGCTGCTCAGCTCTATCACGTACCAGGCGTGCGGAGTTTCTGCCACCTGCAGAGCCAGGGAGTGGCCTATGTTGCCAGCCAGCCCCACGTCGTAGCCCGCCTTTTCCATGATGTGGTAGATGAGCGATGTAGTGGTGGTCTTGCCGTTGCTTCCGGTGATGCAGATCATGCGGGCGTCGGTATACCTGCCTGCAAACTCTATCTCGCTTATCACGGGAATGTTGCGAGCCATCACCTTCTGTATCATCGGTGCTTCCTTGGGTATGCCGGGGCTCTTTATCACCTCGTCGGCATTGAGTATCTTGTCTTCGCTATGGTGTCCTTCTTCCCATTCTATCCCGTGGCTGTCGAGCATGGCCTTGTAGTGGTCCTTGATGGCCGACATGTCAGACACAAAGACATCGAAGTCCTCTTTCTGAGCCAGGATAGCGGCGCCCACACCACTCTCGGCGGCGCCTAAGACAACAATTCTTTTCATTCTCTTGTTCCTATCTTATTTTTAATGTGATAATGGTAAGCGCGGCCAGTATGATGGTGACAATCCAGAAGCGCAGGGTAATCTTGGATTCATGCACCACGGTGTGCGGGCCCTTGATGACATAGCGGCAGTCGGCGTCGAGCTGGCTGTCCTGTGTGCGGAAGTTGTCGTGGATAGGTGTGCGGCGGAAGATGCGCTGCTTCACGCCACGGCGTTTGCCCATCTTGTAGTACCACACCTGCAGGATGACGCTGAGACTTTCCACAAAGAAGATGCCGCAAAGGATGGGCAGCAGCAGTTCCTTGTGGATGATGATGGCACACACGGCGATGATGCCGCCGATGGTGAGCGAGCCGGTATCACCCATGAAGACCTGGGCGGGATAGGCGTTGTACCAGAGGAAACCGATGAGGGCTCCCACAAAGGCGCACATGAACACCACCAGTTCCTGCGAGTCGGGAATATACATAATGTTCAGGTACGAGGCAAACTCTATATGCGAACTCACATAGGCGAGTATGCCCAACGCCACGCCAATGATGGCCGAGTTGCCGGCACACATGCCGTCCATGCCGTCGTTGAGGTTGGCACCGTTGCTCACTGCCGTCACCACGAGGATGGTCATGATGACAAAGAGTATCCATCCTGCCGCCGTCTTGTACTTGCCGCAGAACGACATGAGGTACGAGTAGTCCAGGTTGTGGCCCTTGACAAACGGGATGGTCGTCTTGAGCGACTTCTTGGCTTCGGTGCGGTGTTTCACCACCATCTCCTGACCCTGGCGCTGTATCGAGAGGTTCTCATACATCTTCACGTCGGGCGAAGACCATAGCACCAGACCCACAATGAGGCCTATGCCTATCTGGCCCACTATCTTGTATTTGCCCTTGAGGCCCTCCTTGTTGTGGTGGAATATCTTGATAAAGTCGTCCATACCTCCCAGGAAGCCCAGCCATACGGTGGTGATAATCATCAGGATGAGGTAGATATTGCGCAGACGGCCCAGCAGCAATACCGGTATGAGGATAGAGACGATGATGATGATGCCGCCCATCGAGGGCACGCCTATCTTCTTTACGCCAAACGGGTCTATCGAGGCGTCGCGCTGTGTCTCGGTTATCTGCTTGCTCTTGAGATATTTGATGAACTTCTCGCCAAACCAGGCCGAGATTACCAGCGACAGGATGAGCGCCAGCAGCGACCTGAATGAGATGTAGCCCCATATGTGCGACCCGCTGATGCCAAACTGTTCCAAGAATCTGAATAAATAGTACAACATGGCTCTTCTCCTTTTATTGGTTGTTGAAGATGTCGCGCAGCACCTCCTTGTCATCGAAGTGGTGCTTTACGCCCTTGATTTCCTGATAGTTCTCATGACCCTTGCCGGCAACGAGTATCACGTCGCCCTTCTCGGCCATCATGCAGGCGGTGCGTATGGCTTCCTTGCGGTCGGTGATGGCCAGCACGTTCTTGCGCTGCTGTGCGTTGAGGCCCGCCAGCATGTCGTTGATGATGTCCTGTGGGTCTTCAAATCTGGGGTTGTCGCTCGTGATGATGACCTTGTCGCTCTGGCGCACGGCTTCCTGTGCCATGAGCGGGCGCTTGCCCTTGTCGCGGTTGCCGCCGGCACCACATACGGTGATGACGTGCCCCTTCTTGTTGAGCACTTCGTGGATGGCGTTGAGCACATTGGCGAGGGCGTCGGGGGTGTGGGCATAGTCCACGATGGCGGTATATCCCTCGGGCGAGCGCACCGGGTCCAGACGACCGCTCACGCTGTGCAGCGTGCTCATCGTCACCAGTATGTCTTTGGCGTCCTTGCCCAGCATGCGGGCGGCGCCATAGACGGCGAGCAGGTTGCTCACGTTGAACTTGCCGATAAACTGCACGCCCACTTCCTGTCCGTCTATCTCCAGATACATGCCCTCGAAGTGGCACTCCAGTATGCGGGCTCTGAAGTCTGCCATCTGTCGTATCGAGTAGGTCTTCACCTGGGCCTTGCAGTTCTGCACCATTACCATGCCGTTCTTGTCGTCGGCGTTGGTGATGGCAAATGCCGACTTGGGCAGGCCATCAAAGAAGGCCTTCTTGGCGTCGCGGTAGTTTTCAAAGGTCTTGTGGTAGTCCAGATGGTCGCGGGTGAGGTTGGTGAATATGCCTCCGGCAAACTTGAGTCCGCCAATGCGCTTCTGGGCGATGGCGTGCGACGAGCATTCCATGAACGCATATTCGCAACCAGCCTTTACCATGCGCGCCAGCAGTGCGTTGAGCTCTATGGGGTCGGGTGTGGTGTGGTCGGCGGCTATTGCCTCGTCCTCGATATAGTTGCAGACGGTAGAGAGCAGACCACAGCGGTGCCCCATCTTACGGAACATATTATATAATAAGGTGGCGATGGTCGTTTTGCCATTGGTGCCGGTCACGCCCACCAGTTTGAGTTTCTTGGACGGCTCTCCGTAGAAGACGGTGGCCACGCGCCCCACGGCGTCTTCGGTCGAGTCTACCTGTATATAGGTCACACCCTCGCAGAGTTGGTCTGGCATTTCTTCGCAGAGTACGGCCACGGCGCCTTGGTCTATGGCTTTGCCGATAAACTTGTGGCCGTCTACCTGAGTGCCACGCATGGCCACAAAGAGGTGGCCTTTGGCTATGCGGCGTGAGTCGATGTTCACTCCGGTAATCTCAACCTCGCTGTCGCCTGCGACTTGCAGAGGCTTGATGTTCTTGAGAAGTTCGTGTAGCTTCATAATATATATATGTGTATTACGTTTATTCCAATATCAGATGACATCGCTGTCCCTTCACGGCTCTCTGCCCTGGCTGCAGACTCTGTCTGCACACCTTGCCGCGGCCTGTGAGGGTCACCTTGATGCCTCGGCTCTCCATGAGATAGACGGCGTCGCGGGCGCCCATGCCCTTGACATCGGGCACCTTGTTGGCGGGAGTCATCGCCATGCGGTTCAGCGTCACCGAGTGGCGGTTGCGCGGGCCCGTGCCCCCCACGGGCTTCTGGCTGTCATTCCACGGCTGGCCTTGAGTCCTCACTCCCAACGAGTGCAGCACGTTGCCCGCCGAGTTGATGTTGCCAGCCTTCACGTCGGGCACCATGATGCTGTGCTCGTCTTTGGCGTCGCGTACATCCATCTTCAGGTTCTGCGCCATAATGCCCTCCGCAATCTCGCGGAATGCTATTGCGCTGAAACCGCTGGATGCCGGCAGACCCTTTTTCTGTATACATACGATACAACTGTACCGTGGCGCGTCGGCGGGGAAGTATCCCACAAAACTCAGCAGGTATTTCATCGTGCCGTTTCTGTAGCTTCCGCCCTGTGCCACCTGTGCTGTACCGGTCTTGCCGGCTATCTTGAAGGCTTTGGAGCCTGCTTTCTTTGCCGTACCTTTTGACACTACGTGCTCCAGCATGGCCTGCACCTTGCCCAAGGTGCGCTGGCTGCATATCTTCTCATGGCCGGGCACCGCCATTGCAGGGAATGTCATGAGCATCTCGCCGTTCTTGCTGATGCCGGTGACAAAGCGCGGATACATCATGCGGCCGCCGTTGGCTATGGCGTTGTAGAACGCCAGGGTGGATATCGGCGGTATCTGGGTCTCATATCCTATGCTCATCCATGCCAGCGATGTCTTGCTCCAGTTGAGCCACTGGCCGCGCGCGTTCTTCTTGGGCATGCGTACTCGGGCAGGAGCATAACCGTTGAGGGGCAGTTTGAAGTCGGTGGTGATACCTGTGCGGTAGACGCCTTCGACAAACTTCTCAGGGTTTTTGCCGTAGTAGTCTTCCACGATACGGCTGACGCCGATATTCGAGCTCACCTCCAGCGAGCGTGCCATGGTGATGGTGCCATATCCGTTGTGGCGCCAGTTGTGGTCGCGCATGGGTCGTCCGTGCATGTCGTAGATACCGTTGCCAGTCTCCACTACGCGGCTGGTGTCACACATGCCGTCTTCGAGTACGGTCATCAGCGACACGGTTTTGAACACCGAGCCCGGCTCCATAAGGTCGCTGATGGCGTGGTTCTTCATCTCGTAGAGCTTGCCGTCGGCACCGCGCTCCATGTTGACGATGGCTTTGATGTCGCCCGTCTTGACTTCCATGACGATAGCCACACCCACCAGTCCGTTTACATCCTTGTCGTTGAGCTGCCCTATGACGGCACGCTCAGCCAGGTCCTGCATGTTCACATCGATGGTGGTCACGATGTCGGCACCGTCGGTGGGCGGCGTGTCGGTGATGTCCAGATACTTGTTGAGCACCTTGCGGCGGTGTATGATGCCGTTCTTGCCACGCAGCAGACTGTCGTAGAACTGTTCCAGTCCGTTCTTGGCTTCGTCCTTGCCGGCGTAGAGGGTGCCCAGGGTGCGCTCGGCGAGCGACCCGTAGGGGTGCTGGCGCGAGTCAAAATTCTCGCAGTAGAAACCGCCGGTGTAGCCGCGCAGGCGGAACATAGGCAGCTGCTTGGCCTCGCAGTAGGTATTGTAGTCCACGCGCCCGTCATAGATAGACCAGCGGCGACTCTGCTTTTCCTTGCCCTTCTGCAGATAGCGGCGGTATTCGGCTTTGCTGCGGTTGGGGAACATACGGCTCAGCCCCTCGCTGATGGAGTCGACCTTAGTATCCCAGAGCGAGTCGTTGCCGGCTTCGTGGATGGCCTTGAAGTCGATGAACAGTCGGTATTCGGGCAGCGAACTTGCCATAATCTCGCCATTGCAGCTCAGTATGTTGCCGCGGATGGCCTTTACCGCCACGCTGTCTTTCTTCACGCGGCTTGCCACTTCCATCCAGTATGCGCGCTTGGCGCTCATGATGTAGCCGGCCTTGGCGACGACAATCACCGCCAGCAGGGTCATCATGGTGGCCAGGAAGTAGTATCTCGGCATTACCTTTTTGTTGTCAAACTTGCTCATTTCTCTGGAACATTGATTAAGTAGGGTGGCTGGTTGGACATGTGCAGCGTGCTGTCTTTACATGCCTTGAGCTGTTCGAGCACGCGGCTTTCGCGGCTCATCTCGATAAATCTGTTGTTGGTAGTCTGCGCCTTGTAGCGGGCATCCTTCAGTTCGGTCTGCAACTTGTCGATTTCTATCAGATTGCGCTGACAGCTGTATCTGTTGGAGATATAGATGACGATAAACAGCACGATGAGCAGCAGCAGCCATATCTGGCGGCGTATGGTCGAGGTGTTGAGGATGTCGCCACCCACAATCTTGCTGAAGGTGAGCGCACCCGATAGCGGGGTGTCTTCGTCGGCCACCTGTTTCTTGATGGCTTCGGTCAGCGTAGGCTGGCGCTCGGCCAGTTCCTCTGTGCTGGCGGGCTTGTCTGCCGTGGGCTGATTTATGTCTTTGTCTTCGTCTGTCATTTCTTTTCTGCTATTCTTAGTTTGGCGCTTCGGCTGCGTGGGTTGCGTTGCTGTTCTTCGTCGGTGGGCACGATGACCTTGTTGTTTACCAGTCTGTAGGGTGTCTCGATGCGTCCGTAGAAGTCCTGTATCATCTTGCCCTCGGCATTGCCCGTCTTCATCACGTTCTTTACGATGCGGTCTTCCAGCGAGTGGTAGGTGATGACCGAGAGTCTGCCGCCGGGAGCCAGCAGTTGGGTGGCAGCGGCGAGCATTTCCTTGAGGGCTTCCATCTCATGGTTCACCTCGATGCGCAGAGCCTGGAAGAGTCGCGCCATGTCCTTCTTCTCGCGCTCGCGTTTGAAGAAAGGCTCCACCACATGCAGGAAGTCCTGCGTGGTGGCTATGGCGTGCTGCTGGCGTGCCTTGACCAGCGCCGAGGCAATGCGGCGCGAGTTCTTGAGTTCGCCGTAGAGGTAGAAGATGTCAGCCAGCGCCTCTTCGTCGTACTCTGCCACGATGTCGGCGGCGGTCTTGTCGGCGCGCTTGTTCATGCGCATGTCCAAAGGGGCGTCGAAGCGGAAGGAGAAGCCGCGGCTCTCGTCGTCGAAGTGGTGCGACGACACGCCGAGGTCGGCCAGCAGACCGTCGATGTGGTCTATCTCGTAGTAGCGCATCCAGTTCTTCAGGTATCTGAAGTTGCTGCGTACGAAGGTGAAGCGGTCGTCGTCTACGATGTTGCGTTCGGCATCGGCGTCCTGGTCGAAGCAGAAGAGGCGCGAGCCCTGGGGCAGCCGGCGCAGTATCTCGCGCGAATGGCCGCCACCGCCGAAGGTCACGTCGATGTACACGCCGTCGGGGTGCAGGTTGAGACCGTGTATGCTTTCGTCGAGCAATACGGGTACGTGGTATGTGTCGATTGTTGTCATTGTCGCTGGGTGTTAGCCGTTAGTGTCGGTATCGCCGGGAGTGGTCATGAGGTCCTCCAACTGTTGCGCAAAGGCGTCGGCGTCCATGAAGGCGCCGTTGGCAGTGTCGGCGTTCCATATCTCGATGGTGTCGTCCATGCCTATAAACCTCACTGCGCTCTCTATATTGGCCATCTTCATATACCGGCGTGGTATCAGGAAGCGGCCGTTGCCGTCGAGCGTGAGCTGCTCTACATCAGAGACAAACTGGCGGAAGAGCTGCTGGTGTTGGGCGTTCCATCGGTTGAGGCGCGAGCGCAGCAGGTTGAGCTGCTCGTCCCAGACCGACTGGGGATAGAGCACCAGACAGGGCTGGAAGATGTCTTTGCGCAGCACCAGACCCTCTTCGGCTGCTGTCTGCAGCAGCTTCCTGAAAGCCGAGGGCAGGAACACGCGTCCCTTGGCGTCGGTCTTGGCTTCTATGTTTCCTACAAATCGCATGCGTACCTCTTTTATATATAAATTCGAATTACGTGGTCAAAGATACAACTATTTCCCCACACTGCACCACTTTTCTCCACTTTTTTTTCATTTTTCTTCAAAAACTTGACATGGCGGTTTGCAGGCGCCGTCCTTACCGATGGCGCGGGCGGGGTTAACGGGTGCCGGTTTTTGGGCCACTTTGTCCGTATTTTCCTGCCCTTTCGCGACTATTTGTCAATCATTTTTAGATTTATCACACATTTTATGTCTTTTTTTAGCGTAATTGGAAAAGAAGTATTATTTTTGCACTACCTTAGAAGTTATGAAATAAAACCTCATGGTGGCAAAGACCATAGATATAGACAAGATTCTGGCAGGCAAGATGGGGAAGAGAGCCCGTCTGGTGCCCCGCTTTCTCGTGGCATGGCTCAAGCGGCTGGTACACGAAGACCAGGTCAACCAGTTCCTTGATGACCACAGTCATCTTGAGGGAGTGGAGTGGCTCGAGGCTTGTGTCAAGTACCTCGATATGACCCTCGAGATAGAGGGAATGGAGAACCTGCCCGACAAGAACGACGGCCGGCTCTACACCTTTGTGTCCAACCATCCCCTCGGTGGTCAGGACGGCGTGGCGTTGGGCGCCATCATCGGTCGTCACTACGATGGCAACTTCCGCTATCTCGTCAACGACCTCTTGCTCAATCTGCCAGGACTCAAGCCACTGTGTATAGGTATCAACAAGACCGGCCGACAGAGCCGTAACTTTCCCGCTATGGTCGAGGCAGGCTTCAAGAGCGACAAGCACATGCTCATGTTCCCCGCCGGACTCAACAGCCGCAAGCGCGCCGATGGCTCCATCCACGATTTGCCGTGGAAGAAGACATTTATCACCAAGAGCGTGGAGTGCCACCGCGATGTGGTGCCCATCTTCTTCGGCGGCCGCAATTCCGAGCGGTTCTACCGCATCGCCAAGTTCAGCGACAAGTATCTGCCCTTCAATCTTGCCATGCTCTTCCTCGTCGACGAGATGTATCGCAACGTGGGTAAGAAGTTCAGGGTGGTCATCGGCAAACCCATACCATGGCAGACGTTCGACAAGAGCAAAACTCCGATGGAATGGGCGAATTTTGTAGAAGAAAAGGTTTACGAGCTATAGATAAAGAAGTAATTATGGAACAGGAAATTATCCAACCCGTCAGTAGGGAACTGCTCAAGAGAGAGCTTACGCCCGAACGCCGTATGCGTATGACCAACAAGAGCCATAACGAGATTTATGTCGTTACGGCACAGGAAGCGCCCAACGTGATGCTCGAGATAGGGCGTCTGCGCGAAGAGGCTTTCCGAACTGCCGGTGGTGGTACGGGCAAGTCGGCAGATATCGACGAGTTTGATACCATGGAGAATGGCTGCAGGCAGTTGATAGTATGGAATCCTGAAGAGGAAGAAATCATCGGTGGCTATCGCTATCTGATAGGTACCGATTGGAAGATAGACGACAAGGGACAGCCTGTGCTTGCCACGAGTCACATGTTCCACTTCTCCGAGAAGTTTATGACCCAGTACGCACCCTACACCGTAGAGCTGGGGCGTTCGTTTGTGTCGCTCGGCTACCAGAACGTGCGCAAAAACACCAAGAGCATCTTCGCCCTCGACAACCTCTGGGACGGCCTTGGCGCCCTTACCGTGCTCTATCCCAACCTCAAGTATTTCTTCGGTAAGGTTACGATGTATCCCAGCTATATCCGTCGCGGCAGAGATATGATTCTCTACTTCTTGCGCAAGCATTTTGATGACAAGGAGCACCTCATTGTACCGATGAAACCGCTGGTTATTGAGACTCCCGATGACGAACTGGCCAAGATATTCTGCCATGACGACTTCAAGGAAGACTACCGCGTACTCAACCGTGAGATACGCAACCTGGGGTACAACATCCCGCCGCTCGTCAATGCCTATATGAACCTCAGTCCCACGATGAAGCTCTTCGGAACCGCCATCAACTATGGCTTCGGCGATGTCGAGGAGACGGGCATCCTGATTGCCATCGACGAGATACTCGAGGAGAAGCGCATACGCCACATCGACAGTTTTATCGCCGAGCACCCCGAGGCGCTGCAGCTCACCAGCGGAGCCAACAAGGTGATATACAAGGACGGCTGCAAGTAGGTGCCGCCCCGCATCCTGCCGCCACCCGCCGCCATGCCGATGCTGCTACCAGTGGGCGAGGCAGAGAGCAACCCCATAATGATTGCCGTAATGGACGCTAAGCCCATTACGGCAATTGTCGTTTTGGTGCGTATGGGGATGGCTACGCCGCCTCCCGCCACCATCTTCCTGCCCGCCGCCAGACTCTCCTCGACACTGTCCACCGCTGCGCAGCCAAAGGTTGCCGACTTCATCCTCATATTCACCGCCAATCCCTTGAAAATCATAATTATTACGTGGCTAAACATTTTTAACCAAAATAATTGTGACCCATTCTGCAATAGTCCTTATCTTTGCCAAAAATAATGTGTGGGCCTGCCTGCCAGACGCAGTGTGCCATAGACTGTTGGCCACGGCTTGCGCCCGTCCCGCCACAAGCGCCCCGCAGATGGTACGGCAGCAGATGACCGACCGATACATCACCGTAATAATACCGATAACTTTAATCATGACCATTATAAAACCGACAAGATTAGCGCTTATGTTGCTCGCAGCAATGGCAACAACCACGTTTGTGGCTTGTAGTGATGATGAAGAGAGAGGCGAAATAGAGCCTATCCGAGTAGAACTTAATCAGGTTACGCAGACCGATTTCGCGGCGTGCAGCAATGGGTTTGCCAACGACTTGCTGGCTGTGCTCGCCGCCCAACCGTCTGCAGCCAAAGGCAACGTGGTGGTGTCGCCCATCAGCATGCAGTATCTGCTGAGCATGATGGCCAACACGGCAAGCGTCGAGGTCCAGGCAGAGGTGTTCGACGCCCTCGGACTCAACAACTACACCCTGGCTGAGACCAACCAGCACAGCAAGGAACTGCTGACGCGCCTGCAGCAGGACGACAAGTATGTCAAGTTGGCGCTCGCCAACAGTATATGGGCCGATGATGACCTGTACATCTCGTCCGAAGACGTGGCAAACATCGAGGACAACTACAATGCAGATTTCGTAGTCCACGACTTTGGCAACAAGGCCGACGAGGCCAAGCAGCTTATCGACAAGTGGGCAAGCGAGAAGACCCACGGCCTAATCAATAGCCTCAGCTTGAAGCCAAGCTCATCGACAGCCATTGTCCTGGCCAATGCCACCTATTTCAATGGCAAATGGTCGCAGCCTTTTAATGGCAGAAACACTTATCAGGGCGTCTTCCACAACGAGAACGGCACCACATCAAAGGTGGATATGATGCAGGCGTCGGTAGATGCCAAGGTATATGTAGACGGCGATGTCTCGGTAGCCGAACTCACCTATGGTCGCGGCTATTACAGCATGATGATAGTGATGCCCAAGGACATTGGACAGCAGATAACCGACAAGACCGACTGGTGGGGCTTGCACAACAAGCTGGTAAGCGCCACGATAGACATACGTCTGCCCAAGTTCAAGGTGCAGAATGAGTTCCAGGATATCGTGAAGGTCTGCCAACAACTGGGCATCAACAAGCTGTTTGATGTGCAAAGCAATGGAGTGTGCTATGTCAACATGGGGCAGAGCGCGATGATAGATGTCGATGAAAACGGTACCAAGGCTGCGGCAGTAAGCTACGCTGAAGGTTTGTACACGTCGGATAAGCCCACCGAGCCCATCAAGTTCGACCACCCCTTTGTCTATGCCATCCGTGAGAATACCACGGGAACCATCCTCTTTATAGGCAAGGTGGGGCAGCTGTAAGACATCGAGGGCGCATTCGCATCTCGTACGGATGTCGCTGTCGCGGCTGCTGCAGCGATGATGATTGGGCTGACAGCCAGTGTCTTCACCCGCTTGCTGACCATGATTGGCGGCTCGTGCCTATTGATACGAGGGTTCGTGCCTTATGGTACGTGGCTGCGTGACGGAAGGCACGAGCCCACGTATCATAAGTTACGAACCCGCCAGGATATGCTCCAGACTCGCCAAGGGGGCTGCGGCGGTGCTGTCGATGGTCGCGGCGCCGCTATAGATAAACAGCAAGGGGGAACCGGTCATTGCCGGTTCCCCCTTGCTGTGCTGTGTGGCGTGTCAGATGATGGGCAGCGAGATGCCGTTAATCTTCTGGTAGATGTCCAAGGCATAGATGTCGGTCATGCCGCTGATATAGTCGATGACAGCCATGAGCCGTGTCTCCAGGTCATCGCTCTGAATGTCGTACTGGCTGCTGAAGCGCTTGATAAGTTGCTTGGAATGAAACTTCTCGGGGCTCACGGCTGCGCTCACGAGGTCGCGCATCAGCGTCTCCATAATCTTGTAACCCGACAACTCCACGTCGAGCACTATCTTGCTTTGATATATTCTCTCTTTAGATACCTGCGTGCATCGCTTGTAGGCGTTGCGGGGTCGCTCGGAGATGGCTTTGATGAGGCTGCCCTCAAATGTGCCAGCCAGTATCTGGCTCTCGTGGTCTACAAAGGCATGCACGCACTCGTTTTCGAGCAGTCCCACGACACACGCCCTCATATACACCACCTTCTCGTTGACATCGGTCACCCCGTCTTCCTCCACCCGCTGCAGGATGCTGGCGCGGGTGTCGCTGTCGAAGAAGCCCAAGAGCAGGTCTTCGGTCTCCTGATAGGTGAGCAGCTTGAGCTTGTGGGCGTCTTCGATGTCCATAATCTCGTAGCAGATGTCGTCGGCAGCCTCCATGAGGTATACCAGCGGGTGGCGGGCATAGCGCAGCGGCTCGCCGTCGGCAGAGAGGCGCGCGATACCCAGCTCGTCGGCAATCTTGCGGTAGGAGTCTTCCTCGGGGGCGAAAAAACCGAACTTGCCATGCCCTCCGGCTTCAGACGAGGCAAAGGGATATTTGACGATGCTCGCCAGGGTGGAGTAGGTCATGACAAACCCGCCCTCGCGCCTGCCGTGGAAGCGGTGGGTAAGGATGCGGAAGGCATTGGCGTTGCCCTCAAAGTGGGTGATGTCGTCCCAGAAGCGGTCGCTCACCCGGGTGCGCAGCTCCTGGCCCTCGCCCTCGGTGAAGAAGGCTTGTATGGCTTTCTCGCCACTGTGGCCGAAGGGCGGGTTGCCCAGGTCGTGCGCCAGTCCGGCAGTCTGGACGATGGTGCCAATCTCCTCGAAGAGCGTGCCCCTCAGTTCGGGATGGCGCTCGGTGAGGATGCGTGCCACGTCGTCGCCGAGCGACTTGCCGAGCGACGAGACTTCGAGCGAGTGGGTCAGACGGTTGTGGACGAAGATGCTGCCGGGCAGGGGGAACACCTGCGTCTTGTTCTGCAGACGCCTGAAGGGCGCCGAGTAAATGAGACGGTCGCTGTCGCGCTTGAACTCCGAGCGGTCGTCATGCCGCTCGTGCCGCGTCTCCTGTCCGAGACGCTTGTTGGAGATAAGTTGTTGCCAATTCATAGCCACAAAAGTAGTGGAAAAAAACCTAATTATATTCTTTTATCATAAAAAAGTGAATAATGTGGTCAGAATTAGTTATTTTTGCATGAAAAATCAAATCAGCATGACTATGCTTAACGTCAAAGTAATCAACAAGGGGCACCAGCCCCTGCCCGCGTATGCCACCAGCCAGAGCGCTGGCATGGACCTGCGCGCCAACATCGACGAGTCGATAGTACTTCATCCCATGGAGCGCCGTCTGGTTCCCACCGGGCTCCATATAGCCCTGCCGCAAGGCTTCGAAGCCCAGATACGCCCTCGCAGCGGACTGGCACTGAAGCACGGCATCACCGTGCTCAATACCCCCGGTACCATCGATGCCGACTATCGTGGCGAACTGATGGTGCTGCTCATCAACTTCTCTGATACCGACTTTGTCATCAACGACGGCGAGCGCATCGCCCAGATGGTGGTGGCGCGCCATGAGCAGATAGAGTTCCAGCTCGTCGACGAGCTCGACGATACCGAGCGCGGTGCCGGCGGTTTTGGTCATACGGGGGGGAAATAACCTGCAGACGATGATGAAAATCAACTATCGCTATATCCTGATAGCTGCGGTGCTGCTGGTAGCGCTGCTGTCGCTGCCCACCCAGGCCAAGCGCAAGAAGGTGGTCGTGGCGGCTGCTCCCATCCTCTCTGCCCAGGACCAGCGCCGCATGGACAGCCTCTTCCTCGAGTCGGTCTGCGAGCGCCTCAAGGGCAACGACTCCATCGCACGCAGCCTGCTCGAAGAGTGCCGTGACCTCAACCCCTACGCCGCAGAGCCCTACTTCTTTCTCGCCAAATACTATGCCGACGACGGCAATGACTCGCTGGTTCAGGCTTATCTCGAGAAGACCGTCAGTCTGCGCCCCGACAACCAGACTTACCTCGAGACCCTCGCCCTGAGTTACTACCGCAACAACGAGCTGGACAAGGCTGCGGCGGTGTATGAGAGTCTGGCGCGCAAGAACCGCGGCCGCACCGACCTGCTGCAGATTCTGCTCGGTATCTATGACAAGCAGAAAGCCTATGACCGCATGATAGACTGCCTGAATCGCCTGGAGCAGATAGAGGGCAGCGGCGAAGACATCACGCTGAGCAAGGTGAGCATCTACGGACTCAAAGGCGAGCGCAAGAAAGCTCTGGCGTCGCTCAAGCAGCTCGTGGCTGAGCATCCCTATGACATCAACTATCAGGTGATGATGGGCAATTGGCTCATGCAGAACGGCGGAGAGAGCGAGGCGCTCAAGATATTCACCGAAGCCCTCGCCAAGGAGCCTGGCAACGCCAATGTGCTCAGCTCGATGTATGACTATTACAAGTCGGTGGGTCAGAACGACCTTGCCGATAACTGCCTGAAGAGCATCCTGGACAACCCCAAGACCGAAGACAAGACCCGTCTCACCATGATGAAAGCCTTCATCCAGGACAATGAAGCGCGTGGCGACGACAGTACCCGCGTGATAGCCCTCTTTGACCAGCAGGAGAAGCTGGGTGTCTATGATGCTACCCTGGCAGAACTCCGGCTGGCATACCTCAACCTCAAGAAATTTCCCGAAGCCGAGGTGCGTAAGGCGCGTACCCGCCTGCTCAGCCTCGAGCCCGACAACGGCTCCGTAAGGTTTGAACTCATACAGTCGTATTGGAAAGAACAGAACTGGGAGCAGGTCATAAAGCTCAGCAAAGAGGGCACCGAGTACAACCCCGATGAACTCGCGTTCTACTACTTCCTCGGCCTCTCTTGTTACCAGAATGAGCGCAACGACGAAGCACTCAGCGCGCTGCGCCGGGGTGTGGCGCTTGCCGACGACAAGAGCAACAAGGAAATCGTCAGTGACTTCTACTCGATGATGGGTAATATCCTGCACGACCAGAACAAGGAGCAGGAAGCCTTTGAGGCCTTCGACAACTGTCTGAAGTGGAAGGACGACAACATAGAGTGTCTCAACAACTATGCCTACTATCTCAGCGAGAAGGACACGGCTCTCAACAAGGCTGCGCAGATGAGCCAGAAGACCATCAAGGCCGAACCCAAGAACCCCACTTTCCTCGATACCTACGCCTGGATACTCTACCGTCAGGACCGTTATGCCGAGGCGCGCATCTATATCGACCAGGCGCTTGCCAACGACAGCGACTCGGTCCAGAGTGGTGTGGTGCTCGAACACGCTGGTGATATCTACTTCCGCAATGGTCTCACCGATGAGGCTGTGGGCTATTGGCAGCGTGCGGTTAAGGCTGGCGGTGGCAGTGAGCTGCTCCCCAAGAAGATAAAGTACAGAAAGATAATTGAAGATGGTGACCGGAAGAAGCAAGATGGCGTCAAGCAGAAGCAGAACGGTGACCGGAAGAATCAGGATAATGACAAAAAGAAACAAGATGGAAACAAGAAGAACAATCCATAACGCCACGCTCTTTGCCGTGGCTCTCGTGCTGGCATCGTGTGGTGCCAAGAAGACAGTGATGACCGGCGGCTCGGCGCAGACTCAGGCTGCCATGAAGAAGAGCGACGCCGTGAGCGCCTCGTTACATTTCGTGCAGCAGGTGAGCGACCAGCGGCTCTACCAGAAGAACATTGTGGGCGACATGAGCTTCAGCATCAAGGCGGGAAGCATCAACCAGACGCTGCCGGGCCAGTTGCGCATGCGCAAGGATGAGGTAATCCGTCTGCAGGTGATGATACCGCTCATCCAGACCGAGGTGGGCCGCGTGGAGTTTACCCCCGACTATGTGCTCGTCATCGACCGTCTGCACAAAGAGTATATCAAGGCCGAGTACAACCAGTTGGGCTTCCTCAAGGACAATGGCCTCGACTTCTACAGTCTGCAGTCGCTCTTCTGGAACGAACTCCTGCTGCCCGGAACGCAGAAGGTTGGCGAGGGAGACCTTGACAAGTTTACTGCCGAGATTGACGCCCTGGGCGACGAGGTTCCCGTGACGCTCAAGTCGGGCAAGCTCAACTTCAAGTGGAACGCCCGCCGCGCCGACCATCATATCCTCTCGGCGCTGGTGACCTATCTCGGCTCTGCCCACGGCACCTCGAGCCTCGCCTGGAACTACGGTGACTTCAAGGCCGTAGGCGCCAAGATGTTCCCAGCCTCCCAGTCGTTTACCTTCACCACCAATGCTGGCGGCAAGACCCAGCAGGCCACTGTCAGTCTGCGCATGAACAGCGTGCGCACCGACTCAGACTGGCAGGCGCTCACCACGCCGTCTGCCAAGTATAAGAAGGTGGAGGCCCATGATGTGTTTGACAAATTACTCAATATGCGATGAGACGTATTCTGATAGTATTGATGGCAATGGTGCTGACCCTCCCTCTGACCGCGCAGAAGAAGACGACGGCCACGAGGCAGAGCAAGCAGCGCACCACCGCCAAGACCACAACCAAGCGCAAGTCCCAGGCGACGACGACCAGGCGCAAGACCAAGACCAAAGCCTCTGCATCCAAGAACGCCAAGCCCACCACCATCAAGGGCTTGCGCAATGAGCGCGCCGCCGTGCAGCGCCGCATCAGGCAGCAGGAGCAGGCGCTCAGAGCCAACAAGGCCAACGTGTCCAAGCGCCTCAAGGACCTCATGCTCATCAACAGCGAGATAGGGGAGAAGCAGAAGTCTATCGACGGCATCCAGAAGGACATCACAGCCCTCGACGACAACATCAGCATCCTCAAGTCGCAGCTCGCCACCCTCCAGAGCCAGCTCGATGACCGTCGCCAGCGATATATCAAGTCGATACGCTACATGGCAAGGCATCGCAGCGTGCAGGACAAGATGATGTTTGTCTTCTCGGCACAGAGTTTCGCGCAGATGTATCGTCGTATGCGCTTTGTCAAGGAATACGCCGCGTACCAGAAGGTGCAGGGCGATATGCTCAAGGTCAAGCAGCAGCAGGTCAACGAAAAGCATAAGCAGCTGGAGGACGCCCGCGGACACAAGCACCAGCTCCTCAGTCGCGATGTGCAAGCCCGCACCGAGCTTGAGGGCAAGCAGAGCGAGCAACAGAATATCGTGAAAGGACTGCAGCGCCAGCAGAAGACCATACAGTCTATCATAGACGAGCAGAAGAAGAAAAATCAGGTGCTCAACGCGCAGATTGACCGTCTTGTGGCTATCGAGGTGGCCAAGGCGAAAGCCCGCGCCGAGGCAGAGGCCAAGCGCAAGGCTGCTGCTGCCGCTGCCGCCAAACGCAAAGCCGAAGAACTGGCTCGCCGAAAGGCTGCCGCCGAGGCTGAAGCACTTGAAAACCAGCGCCGCATCGAAGAGGCACGCAAGCGCGAACAGCAGTTGCGTGCCGAGGCAGAAGCCCGACGCGGAAAGGGTGAAGCTGAAGAGCGCGCCCGACAAGCTATGCGCGAAGCCACAGCCAATCGCGAGGCTGCCGAGCGCAAGGCGCGTGCCGACGAAGCCCGCAGCCGCAAGGAGATAGCTGCCGCCAAGCGCGAGGTGAGCAATGCCGAGTCGATGTCGTCGGTAGACCGCATGATGAGTGGTGGCTTTGAGGCCAACAAGGGTCGCCTGCCTATGCCCATCACCGGCAGCTACAAGGTGGTGAGCCACTTCGGTCAGTACGCCGTCGAAGGCCTCAAGGGCGTGACGCTCGACAACAAGGGCATCAACATCCTGGGCCGTCCCGGAGCCGTAGCCCGCAGCGTCTACGATGGCGAGGTGAGTGCCGTCTTCGGTTGGGAGGGCAGCATGTTTGTCATGGTGCGCCACGGAGCCTACATCTCTGTCTATTGCAACCTGAGTTCGGTGAGCGTGAGCAAGGGACAGAAAGTCTCTACGCGTCAGGCGCTCGGCAATGTGGGCCCCGACCATATCCTCCAGTTCCAGCTGCGTCGCGGAACGACCAAGCTCAACCCTGAATCATGGCTCGGCCGTTAGTGCCGCCATCTATATATCTATCGCAAAGAGCGCGCCCGTGTGAGAGGTTCACATGGGCGCGCTCTTTGCGTTTGTGGCTGTCGCCACGGTCGTGACTGGACTTCGTGACTTAACCTTCCCAACCCTCGAGCAGCGAGAGATAGGTGTCGATGGCGTGGGAGATTTCGCTTATGCGTATGTATTCATCGGCAGAGTGGGAGCGGGCGGAGTCGCCGGGGCCCAACTTGAACGAGGGCCATGTCATGAGCGCCTGGTCGCTCAGCGTGGGCGAGCCAAAGGGCGTCATTCCCAATGACAGACACCGTCTTACCAATGGATGCTGGGCATCGATATGCGACGAGCAGAGGTGGAAGGAGCGCGCCTTGACATCGCTCTTGACGTGGCGGCTCACGATGTCATACACCTCGCGGTTGGTATAATGCTCGTTGGTACGTATGTCGACCACCATACGGCACTCGTCGGGTATCACGTTGTGCTGGGTGCCCGCGTTTATCACCGTCACCTTCATCGTGGTGGGTCCTAAGAGACTGCTGTCACGCTCAAACCTGTAGTCGCGCATCCACAGCAGATCGTCCATCGCCTTGTAGATGGCGTTCACGCCCTCGTTGCGCGCGGCGTGTCCGCTGCGGCCGTGGGCGGTGATGTCGAGCACCATCAGTCCCTTCTCGGCTATGGCGGGCTGCATGGCGGTGGGCTCGCCCACTATCGCCACATCTATCCTGGGCAGCAGAGGCAGCACGCGGCGTATGCCGTCGACGCCCGAGACCTCCTCCTCTGCCGAGGCGAGGTATATCAGATTGTAAGGACGTGGTCTGTCTTTGAGCGCGCGATACACTTGCAGCAGCGCAGTGAGTCCTCCGCCGCAGTCATTGCTGCCCAGACCGTAGAGCGTGTCACCCTCGAGCGTGGGGGAGTAGGGGTTGCGCGTCCAGCTCTCCACGGGCTTGACGGTGTCGATATGGGCGTTGAGCAGCAGGGTGGTGCGCCGCTCGTCATACTGCGGGTCAGTGGTCCAGAGGTTGTTGCCCTCGCGCGTATATTCAATTCCGCATCTCCGCAGTTCTGCCTCCATGACATCTGCCGCCCCGCCCTCGTCGCGGCTCACAGACGGAGTGGCTATCAGGCGCATGAGCAGCGCCACCGCGTCATCAGTATATTCTTTTGTGGTCATCGTAATTGTGCGTTTGTTGGTAGAAACGACCGAATTATGCAAGGATAATTCCGTCTCTATTCACATTCTCGTAGAAAGGGGAGAACTGGTAGGTTTCCCATTCCTTCTTGGTGTAGAGGATGGGGTTGATTTCGGTGCCAAGGTTGCAGCCCAGCATGACGAAGGGATAACTCACGTTGTCGTAGTCGTTCTGGGTGAGCGTGTCCTTGTTCAACAGGATAAGGATGTCCCAGTCGGAGTCGCTGCGGGCATCGCCACGAGCCCGCGAGCCATACAGTATCGCTTCGCTGCCGTCGGGGACAGTGCTGCGGGCGATATCCTTGATTTTGTCAATTATCAATTCGTCTGCTTTCATAATCTTGGCGTGTTTCGTGGGTGTGGATGGTGCATCTCTGCATCATGAAACTTGCTTCAAATGCCGAGGCACCGTCCATCCCGGGCAAAGTTAAGCAAAAAATCATTGATATTGGTGCTGTAACTCATGTTTTTTTGCTTTTCGGCACATATATCTGCGATGGGCTGTGGGTCGCGCTGCCTTCATCGTGGTGCCCGGGAGTGTGTGCGAGGGCTTCGGAAATGGGGTGGGGCGTGGCGCCAACTTGTCCGAGTGCCTATTCATCTATAATTCGTGGCTTGAAATAATGGGCTCAAAGTCTGAAATGATAAAATCGCGGTTTGCAATCGTCATTTCGTGACTTGAAATGTTTTTGTTTGGCATCTGCATCAACTTAAACATAACGACGGCTCTTCCGTAGAAATCGAAAAAGCTCATGTTTTTTCTTTGTATTGTCTTCGGTTTGCACTACTTTACGCCTAAAGGCGTGAAGGTAGGCTGCACCTCAAGATTAAAAATAAATGAATTTATTTTGTAATCTCTTCGGTTTGCACTACTTTACGCCTAAGGCGTGAAGGTAGGCTTCACCTCGGAAATAAAAATAAATAGATTTATTTTGTATTTCGCTCGGTTTGCACTACCTTTGGATAAGGTAGGCTGCACCTCAACAATCCAAATCGAAAAAACCTACGTTTTTTCTTTGTATTGTCTTCGGTTTGCACTACCTTTGCATAAACTAAATATTATTGCTTATGCAAATCAATAGTCATCTTTCGGTGATCATTCACGACCTTGCCAAGAAGTACGGAGAGCGAACGGCACTTACTTTTCAGAGATTTGGAGAAAAGAAATGGCGCTCAGTATCTTGGCAGCATTTCTCTCTTCGTGTAAAGGAGGTAAGTAACGCGCTGCTTAATCTCGGCGTGAAACCTCAGGAAAATATAGGCGTTTTCTCACAGAACTGTGTGCAGTACCTCTACACCGACTTCGGTGCCTATGGCGTGCGCGCCGTTACCGTGCCTTTCTACGCCACCAATAGCGAGCAGCAGATACTCTATGTGCTCAACGATGCCAAGGTGCGCTTCCTCTTCGTAGGCGAGCAGGACCAGTATGACAAGGCGTTGCGCATCTTCCACCTCTGCCCCACGCTCGAGCGCATCATCGTCTATGATGACAGCGTGAATATCGATACCCACGACTCCAATGCCCTTTACTTCAGCGATTTCATCAAGTTGGGCAAGGGGCTGCCCCGCCAGTCTGAACTTGAGACGCGCTGGAAGGAAGCCAACTACACCGACCTCTGCAACATCCTCTACACCAGTGGTACCACCGGCGAGAGCAAGGGCGTGATGCTCACCTACGGGCAGTATCATGCGGCTCTTCACGCCAACTATGAGTTTGTTGATGTCTCTGAAAACGACCGCGTCATCGACTTCCTGCCCTTCACCCACATCTTCGAGAGAGGTTGGGCTTACCTCTGCCTGTCGGTTGGCGCCCAGTTGATTATCAACACCTATCCCCAGCAGATACAGCAGGCTATGCGCGAGACCCACCCTACGTGTATGTCATCGGTTCCGCGCTTCTGGGAGAAGGTCTACATCGCTGTCAAAGACCGTATGGACAATGCTGGCGCCCTGCAGCAGCGTCTTTTCCACCGTGCCCTCCATGTGGGTCACAAGTACAATGTAGACTGCCTGGCCCGCGGCCGTCGGCCGTCGCTTGCCCTCGCTGCCGAATACAAGATTTATGACCGCACCGTGCTTGCCCTCGTGCGCAAGCAGTTGGGTCTCGACCACCCCAATATCTTCCCCACCGCCGGCGCCGCTGTGTCGCCCCAAGTCGAAGAATTTGTCCATTCCATCGGTATCAACATGGTCGTGGGCTACGGTCTCACCGAAAGCCTTGCCACTGTCTCTTGCGACCACAAGGGCAAACCGTTCACCATCGGTTCGGTGGGTCGTCCGCTCTCTGGTATCGAGGTCAAGATTGGCGACAACGACGAAGTGCTGCTCAAGGGCCCGACCATCACGCCGGGTTATTACAAGCGCGACCAGGTCAACGCCGAAGCCTTCACTGCCGACGGTTTCTTCCGTACGGGTGACGCCGGTTACATCAACGATCAGGGCGAGCTCTTCCTCAAGGAGCGCATCAAGGACCTCTTCAAGACATCCAACGGCAAGTATATCGCGCCCCAGATGATAGAGTCCATGCTACTCGTCGACAAGTATGTAGACCAGGTTGCCATCATCGCCGACCAGCGCAAGTTTGTCGCCGCCCTCATCGTGCCCGACTTCCGTCTGCTCGAAGCCTACGCCCGTGACAACCACATCGAGTTTGGCTCGCGCGAAGAGCTCTGTGCCGACAAGCGCATCCACGACATGATGACCGAGCGCATCGACACCCTCCAGCAGACGCTGGCCCACTACGAGAAAATCAAGCGGTTTACCCTCCTGCCCCATGGCTTCACCATGGAGAATGGAGAGCTGACCAGCACCCTCAAATTGAAACGATCTGTCGTCTACAAGAACTACAAGGAGACGATAGACAAGATGTACGAAGAATAAATGATAACAAGTGATCAGTTGAAAGACGTTCTGGAGCGCACCGATGCGTTGGCGCGCTACCTGAACATCGACCAAAAGAAGGTGGAGTTTGAAGAAGAACAGCTCCGCACACAGGCGCCTGACTTCTGGGAAGACCCCAAGCGCGCACAGGAACAGATGAAGAAGGTCAAGGGCATTGAGCGTTGGCTCAAGGACTACAAGGCGGCACGCGAATATGCCGACGAGTTGCAGCTGGCCTTCGATTTCTATCACGACGATATGGTGACCGAGGACGAAGTCGACGCCGACTACGCCAAAGCCATCAAAGCCATCGAGGAACTTGAACTCAAGAACATGCTGAGACAGAAGGAAGACCCGATGGACTGCGTCATGAAAATCAATTCGGGCGCTGGCGGTACCGAGAGCCAGGACTGGGCGTCGATGCTTATGCGTATGTATATGCGTTGGGCAGAGTCACACGGCTACAAAGTGCGTGTGGCAGACCTGCAGGAAGGCGATGAAGCCGGTATCAAGAGCGTCACTATGGAGATAGAAGGCGGTGAGTATGCCTATGGCTACCTGAAGAGCGAGAACGGCGTGCATCGCCTCGTGCGCGTATCGCCTTTCAATGCCCAGGGCAAGCGTATGACCAGTTTTGCCAGCGTCTTCGTCTCGCCCCTCGTCGACGATACCATCGAGGTGGTGGTCGAGCCCGCCCGCCTCTCTTGGGATACCTTCCGCTCCAGTGGTGCCGGAGGTCAGAACGTGAACAAGGTAGAGTCGGGAGTGCGCCTCCGCTATCAGTATGAAGACCCCGACACCGGCGAGAAGGAAGAAATTCTCATCGAGAATACCGAGACGCGCGACCAACCCAAGAACCGCGAGAACGCCCTGCGTCTGCTCAAGTCGCAGCTCTATGACCGCGCCATGAAGAAGCGTCTCGAGGCCAAGGCCAAGATTGAAGCCGGCAAGAAAAAGATAGAGTGGGGAAGCCAGATACGCAGCTATGTCTTCGATGACCGTCGCGTCAAGGACCACCGCACCAACTACCAGACTGGCGATGTCGACGGTGTGATGGACGGCAAAATCGACGACTTCATCAAGGCTTATCTCATGGAGTTCCCTGTCACCGACGACGAAGATTGAACCCCTAAAAGAAACATCGATATATTAACCTAAAAACATAACAACTATGAGCGAAAAAAGTAAGATGCGCCGCGCCAAGAAGGCAGCCATGCAGGAGAAGGAAGGCAAGAACGTGATGAAGTGGTTGATAGTAACCATGGTAGTATTGACTCTTGCCGTGATAGGTTACGCTATGGTATTGATGCAATGAGCGGTGTAGAAATAGAACGTAAGTTTCTGGTCAGGAAAGGCGATGCGTACAAGCGTGTTGCCTTTTCTTGTACCCACATCCAGCAAGGCTATATCCCTGCCGAGGGTGCCACGGTGCGTGTCCGCGTACGCGACGACCATGCCTACCTCACCATCAAGAGCCGTTCGCAGGACGGCGGACTCAGCCGTTATGAGTTTGAGAAGGAGATAACCCTCGACGAGGCGAGCCACCTCCTGCGTCTGTGCCGGGGTGGAGTCATCGACAAGAACCGTTATCTCGTGCGCAGCGCCGATGGCCGCCACGTGTGGGAAGTGGACGAGTTTTTCGGCGACAATGCCGGTCTTGTCATGGCAGAGATAGAGTTGGCTTCGGTGGACGAACCCTTTGAAAAGCCCGATTTCATCGCTGTCGAGGTTACCGGCGACCGCCGTTTCTACAACTCTAATCTTCTGCGCGCCCCTTACGCCACCTGGCGTGACACGCTGCCAGAAGCATACCGATAGGTTGGCCGATGAGCACGCCCAGGCTGTCGGCAGCCAAGTCCAGCCACTCCCCGCTGCGCGTGCCGCCGGTGCAGTAGGCCTGGACCAGCTCTATCACCCCGCCCATCACGATGGGCAGCAGCAGGGCGTAGACCACCATCCCCCGGCGGTCGGAGGTGAGGCGCAGCCGGGCGCGGTCTGTCCATATCATGGCACACAGTCCGCCATACATCACCAGATGCGTCCACTTGTCTATCATGCTTACCTCAGACAGCGGCGTCTCGGGAATGGGGATGATACACAGTATCCATATCACGATGATACACAGTGTCGAGAAGGGATAGTCTCGACACAATTTCCATATACTTTTCATTTTTCTCTTCGATTTGCTGACAAAAGTAAATAAAATTCATTACTTTTGTATCAACCACGACGATTATTAGTACGTACGACATAAAAATAGTAGTTATTTGAGGGAAAATGATGGAAAAAAGAGGTAATTTCGGAACCGAACTGGGAATGATACTTGCCACCGCCGGCGGTGCCGTCGGACTGGGCAATGTGTGGCGATTTCCCTATATGACGGGCGAGAATGGCGGCGCAGCCTTCATTCTGGTCTATATCTGCTGTGTGCTTATGCTGGGCATCCCCTGTATGCTCTCCGAGTTTATCATCGGCCGTCACGGTGCGTCCAACACCTACCGCGCCTACTCCCTGCTCTCCGGCGGCAACGCCTGGAAGTATGTGGGTCTCTTGGGTGTCGCCACCGGTTTTCTCATCATGGGCTACTATGCCGTGGTGTCTGGCTGGTGCCTGCAGTATGTCTATGCCTCGTTCTTCGGCGAGCTCACCGGCAATGCCGACTTCGTAAACCACTATTTTGCCGAGTTCTCCTCCGACCCCTGGCGCCCCGTCATCTGGACGCTCGCCATCCTTGTCATCACCTGTCTGGTGATTGTCAATGGTGTGCGCAGCGGTATCGAGCGTACCTCCAAGATGCTCATGCCCACGCTCTTCATCCTGCTCCTTGTCATCGTCGTGGCGTCGTGCCTCCTGCCCGGTGGCGAGCGCGGCATGGAGTTCCTCTTCAAGCCCGACTTCACCAAACTCGACAGCGACGCCTTCCTCGGCGCCCTCGGTCAGTCGTTCTACTCGCTCAGCATCGCCATGGGCTGCATCTGCACCTATGCCTCTTACTTCAAGCGTCAGACCAATCTGTTGAAGTCGGCCCTGCAGGTGTCACTGCTCGATACGCTGATAGCGGTGCTGGCTGGACTGATGATATTCCCTGCCGCCTTCTCCGTGGGAGTGAACCCCGGCAGCGGCCCCTCGCTCGTCTTTGTCACCCTGCCCAACGTGTTCAACCAGGCGTTTGCCGCCGTGCCCTTAGTGGGCATGCTCGTGTCGGTGTTCTTCTACGCCCTCCTGTCGCTGGCAGCCATCACGTCGCTCATGTCGCTCCACGAGGTGAGCACAGCCTTCCTCATCGAGGAACTGCATATCACGCGCCGCACGGCTGCCACCTTCGTCACCGCTGGCAGCCTGTTTATCGGCATCTTCTGTTCGCTCTCGTTCAGCGATATACCATGGCTGAGCTTCGGCGGGCGCACTCTCTTCGACTGGTTCGACTTTGTGACGGGTCAGATATTCCTCCCCGTGGGTGGCTTCCTCACCTGCCTGTTTATCGGGTGGGCAGTGCCGCGCAAGCTGGTGCGCGACGAGTTTACCAACTGGGGCACCGTGTCGTGCAGGGTCTTCGGCGTCTACCTGTTCTTTGTGCGCTATGTCTGTCCCACAGCCATCCTCGCCGTCTTCCTCCATCAGCTCGGCGTCTTCTGATGCCCCGGGCTGCCGAAGATAAACCACCTTACACCTTATTATATTATATATAGCGATGAAGTTGTCCCGCCCCTATTACCTCTGCAAGAGCGACCGCGTGGTTGTCCTCTTCCTGTTGGCAGTCCTTGCCTTCGGGGTGATAGGCTATCATCTCTTGTGGCCCAGTGCCGACACCACTCCCATCGCCGCTGCCGACAGCACCCGCAGCAAGCGTCGCGCCGTGGGCACAGACTCTCGGCGTGCTTACACCTATGCCACGCCCTCGCGCCAGGTGGTCTATGCCCCCTTCGACCCCAATACCGCCGACAGCACCCAGCTGCTCAGCCTTGGTCTGCAGCCCTATCAGGTGCGCAACATCTATCACTACCGTGCCAAGGGTGGAGTCTTCCGCCGTCCGTCCGACTTCGCGCGCCTCTACGGTCTCACCGCCAAGCAGTATCGCGAGCTCGAGCCTTATATACGCATCTCGGCAGACTATCTGCCGGCATCGGAGGTCTATGCCGTCCATGACGAGCGGCCCAAAGCCTCTTCCGACAGCCTGCGCTATCCTGTCAAATTGCGCAACTCCGAGCGCATCGCCCTCAACCTTGCCGATACCACGCTCCTACGCCGTGTGCCTGGCATCGGTGCCTACTACGCCCGTCGCATCGTCGCCTACCGCCAGCGTCTGGGTGGCTATGCCCATGCCCGTCAGCTGCTCGAGATTGACGACTTCCCCGAGGAGGCTCTTCCTTTCTTCACCGTCGATGCCGGCGACATCCAGCGCCTCGATGTCAACCGTCTCTCGCTCTCCCAACTCAAGCGCCATCCTTACATCAACTATCTCCAGGCGCGCGCCATCTGCGACTATCGTCGGCTGAAGGGTCCCCTCGCCAGCCTCGACCAGCTGCGTCTGCTCTCTGCGTTCACCGCCGCCGACATCGAGCGTCTCCGTCCTTATGTGCGCTTCTAATCTCACGTTACCAGCCATCTTTTTTCTTCCAAGCAGTAGTCTCTTTCCCACCAAAGCGACACCTAAATGTTAGGAAAGCGACACAAAAGTTACGCAAGGTTACACCCGCTTTGTGGCAAATATATTATTTTTGCCTTTGGATATCAAAGTGATAAACAAAAGCAACTTGCATCCACTATGACCGTCTCTTCGCTTCGCCGCATTGCTACTCGTGTGCAGCCCGTGTCAGACATCTCGTCATTCTGTTGGCTCTCGGCATTCGTTTCGCAGCCATGGTAGGTGCTATCGTTGCCCTTGGTGACCACTTGAATTTTGACAACATATTTTTGAATTGACTAATCTGCTAATAATATCTCTTTGAAATGTTTGATGATGTGCGGCTCCACAGTCAGGGCCGCACTTTCATTTTCCCCTGTTGGCTTCGGTGGGGGAAAGCCCCATCCCAGCCTTCCCCAAAGGGAAGGAGCTCAGCGTCAACCATTTCAACCTTCTTCAAGGGGATTGAGTTTAATAGGGGGGCATTCCAACCTTCACCAAGTGGAACAGGTTTAATACGGGCAACATCCCAGCCTTGCCTTAGGGAAAGGAGTTCTATCTTAATGCGTTAATCTGGGGTGCTTTGGCTTTCTCTCCCCTTGGGGAGAGTTAGAGAGGGGCTTTTGGGAGCAGTCGAGGGGCCTCCTCCCAGATATTGTTTTTTTACCGGCGTAAGCTGGACTTTTTTTATGGCCGCAGGCCGCTTTTTGTTCCTTGGCGTCTTCTGATGTCATGCTGTGCATGACGGTGGTGATGGCGCTGGCGGCACGAAGGAAAATTGTTTTCCGGCTGACGGCTGCGTCTATCGCCACAAAGGCGGAGCCTTCAGAAGACGCCGAGGCTTTTTGTATTTATTTTTTATGGAGCAGTAAGTCTATATATATAATAAGGTGTAGTGGTAAACATGAAGTAATAAAGTGTCAGCATCATCTGCCTGGTCCTTATTCCTTGTGTAAATAGCCCCTCTCTCATCCCCAAAGTGCTAATTTTGGCTAAAAATATCGGTGAAAATGGTGGAAAATTGATTTTTTTTGAAAAAAATCGCATTTTTGACTACCCCATTTAAGATATTTTTCGTCTTATTGATGTATATCAAATCGACAACGACGTGCAAGACGAACATTTTTACGACTTGATGGTAGGCTATTTCGGTGACAACCTCAGTACTGAGGAGGTCGCTGAACTCCTGTTGTGGCGCGATGCCAACGGAGCCAACTCCCGCCTGTTCAGACAGCTTCACACTATCTGGATGTCCATTCCCAATATGGAGCAGCTGGCTAAATATGACAAAGTGCTTGCCTACAAAAAGTTTATGGAGTGCGTGCATGCTCATCAGCGTCAGCGTCGCCATCGCCGCGTGATGTATATGATGCGCTACGCTGCCATCCTTCTTGTCACCGTGGGTGTCTTCTCCTACCTCTTTTATATAAAGGGACAGGATATGGTAGAGTCTCGCTTCGCCGACATCAGCGTCGAAGCCCCCTTAGGTTCCACAACCCGTATGACCCTCCCCGATGGCACACAGGTTTGGCTCAATGCCGGCTCACGCATCACCTACTCCCAGGGTTTCGGTGTTCGCGAACGCAATGTGAAACTCGTGGGTGAAGGCTACTTCGAAGTTGCCCATAACGAGAAACTCCCCTTCCACGTCAACTCCAGCGCTCTCAAGCTGCGCGTGCTCGGTACCAAGTTTGACTTCCGCGACTACCCCGACGACCCTAATGCTATGGTCACTCTCGTCGAAGGTCGCGTAGCCTTAGGCAGCCATGCCGACTCTGCCAATCGTGAATACCAGTTGCAACCCAACGAGTGTGCCGTCTTTGAGAAAGGCTCCAAGAACATGACCATCCAGTCTTCCGTCGCCCAAGCGTCACGCCAGTGGACCCAGGGAGTACTGATGTTTCATGACACCACCCTGCGCGAGATAGCCCTTACGCTCTCTCGCAGTTACCACCAGCGCATCGTGATTGCCGACAGGCAGCTCGCCACTCTCAACTTCTATGCTACCTTTAACCGCGACGAGCAGACGCTCACTCAGATTCTCGACGCCCTCTCTGCTACCGGGCGCATCAGATACAAACTGCAAGGAAAGACTTACATAATATACTAAGGGCACTCCCCGACTTTATAACTTACTTTTACAACTTTAACCTCAGACACCCAACAAAAACAAAACAGAAAAGAACCTTATCACGAGCCCCACGGTCATAAAGACTGTGCCTGGGCTCACCCTGATGGCGGCCAGGGAACAAGCCCCACCAACGTAAACAATAACCTACGAATAAGAGTTAATAAATATAATTATCTAATTTAGTACAGTAATGAATATCAGAAAAAAAGGCCTCTTGGTAGGCGCGTTTCTGTTGTGCATGAACCTCAGTGCCCTCGCACAGAGCTTGCAGATGCAGCTCAAGGGAGTCACTGTAGAGAAGGCAATGACAGAATTGAGACAAAAGAGTGGATATTCGTTCGTGTTTGAGTCAGCTGACGTGAATACCGCCAAGGTAGTCAGTGTTAACGCGAAGGATGTCAAGCAGGCTGTGGAGCAGATCCTCCGTGGTCAGAGTGTTTCTTACGAGATTAAGGGTAAGAACATCGTCGTTTCAAAGAAGCAGGGTAAGACCGTGGCTACCGCCAAGGCCAACAATCCCAAGAAAAAGGTAACCGGTACTATCACCGACGAGAACGGTGAGCCCATCATCGGTGCCACCATCAAGGAGAAGGGCACTCAGAATGCTGTAATCTCTGATGTAGACGGTAACTTCGTTCTCAACACCACCGAAGGCGCAGAGCTCGAGATTACCTACATCGGCTATGCCGACCAGACTCTCAAGGTAACTGGCAAGGACAAGTACAGCGTGTCTATGTCTTCAGGTACCAAGGAGCTCAACGAAGTTGTGGTTACCGCCCTCGGTATCAAGCGTGCTGAGAAGGCTCTGAGCTACAACGTACAGCAGGTGAGCGGTGAAGACCTCCTCACCAACAAGGATGCCAACTTCATCAACTCCCTCAACGGTAAGGTTGCCGGTGTGAACATCAACGCCAGCTCTGCCGGTGCAGGTAGTGCCTCTAAGGTTGTGATGCGTGGTACACGTTCAATCGAGCAGTCAAGCAACGTGCTCTATGTGATTGACGGTATTCCAATGTTCAACCTCGGCTCCGACGGTGACTCTGGTTTCGGTTCTAACGGTACTACCGAGGCTATCGCCGACATCAACCCCGAGGATATCGAGTCTATGTCAGTGCTTACCGGTGCTGCCGCTGCCGCTCTTTACGGTAACCGCGCTTCTAACGGTGCCATCGTTATCACCACCAAGAAGGGTAAGGAAGGCAAGACCGAGGTCACTGTAAGCCAGACCACTGAGTTCTCTTCAGTTTTCCGTACTCCCGACTTCCAGAACGCTTACGGTACAGGCAGCACACTGCGCGACGCTGGTGGTGAGTCTTACAGCTGGGGTGCCAAGCTCAACGAGACCAACTATCGTGGCTATGACCCTGTAGACAACTACTTCAAGACAGGTGTCGTTACTACCGAGGCTTTCACCCTCTCTACCGGTACTGAGAAGAACCAGACCTATGTTTCTGCCAGTGCCCTCAACTCAGGTGGTGTAATCCCCAACAACGAGTACAACCGTTACAACTTCACCATCCGCAACACAGCCAAGATGCTCAACGACAAGCTGACTGTTGACGCCGGTGCAAGCTACATTATCCAGAATGACCGCAACATGACCAACCAGGGTGTATATGGTAACCCACTGGTAACCGCATACCTCTACCCCCGCGGCAATTCTATCGATGACCTCAAGATGTTTGAGCGTTGGGATACACAGCGTAACCTCTACGTTCAGAACTGGAACGACCTCGCAAGTGAGTTCGTAGGTCAGAACCCCTACTGGATCAACTACCGCAACGTACGTACCAACCGCAAGTATCGCTATATGCTCAACCTCGGCGCCAGCTATAAGCTCACCGACTATCTGAGCCTTGCTGCACGTATCCGCGTAGACAACGCCACCAATACCTTCGAGAAGAAGTACTATGCTTCTACCAACAAGACTCTCGCTGGTGAGAATGGTCAGTACGCTCTCGTGAAGACCGATGACAAGCAGACTTACGGCGATGTAATGATGACTTTTGACAAGCGTTTCTTCCAGGACCGACTCTCTGTCAATGCCAACCTCGGTGCAATCATCTCTGATGTTAAGCAGGGTGTTACTGGTATCGATGGTCCTATCAATGACAACCTCATTCCTAACGTATTCAACGAGTACCAGATTGACCCCAACCGCGAGAAGCGTCAGCCCGGTGGCTACCACGACCAGACCAAGTCTGTCTTCATGAGCGCTGAAATCGGATGGAACAGTCAGTACTACCTGACTCTTACCGGCCGTAACGACTGGCCCTCTATGCTCGCTGGTCCCAAGTCTAACAAGTCTTCATTCTTCTATCCCTCTATCGGTGCATCATGGATTGTATCACAGACATTCCAGTTGCCCAAGCAGATTGACTTCTTGAAGGTTCGCGGTTCATTCGCTTCTGTAGGTATTCCTTTCCCACGTTGGTACGCCAACCCTGTATATGAGTGGGATGAGGCCAACCGTCAGTGGAAGAGCCAGACCATTTATCCTATGTACAACCTGAAGCCTGAGACCACAGACTCTTGGGAGTTCGGTTTGCAGACCCGTCTGTTCAAGCACTTCAGCCTTGACCTGACACTCTACTGGACCAAGACTTACAACCAGACCTTCAACCCCGACATATCAGTATCTTCTGGTTATAGCACCATGTACATCCAGACCGGTAGCGTAAGCAATAACGGTATCGAGTTGGCTCTGGGCTATGACAACAGCTGGGGCAACTTCAAGTGGTCTTCTAACTACACATTCTCTGCCAACAAGAACAAGATCAACGAGCTCGTAAAGAACTACGTTCACCCTGAGACCGGCGCCATCATCAACAAGGACCGTCTGGACCTCAACGGTATGGGTTCTGCTCACTTCCTGCTCAAGGAAGGTGGTACGCTGGGTGACCTCTACTCTCTCACCGACGTAGTACGCGACAGCGAAGGCCGTGTATATGTTGACGAGAACGGTAAGGTGTACAAGGACACCAACGTAGGTGACATCAAGCTGGGTTCCGTATTCCCCAAGTGTAACATGGCTTGGCGCAACGACTTCAGCTACAAGGGCATCAACTTCGGTTTCATGTTTGCTGCACGCTTTGGCGGTATCGTTTACTCAGCTACACAGGCTGCCCTCGACGCTTACGGTGTGTCTAAGAACACTGCCGACGCCCGCGACCTGGGTTATGTACTCGTAAACGGTGAAGACCGCGTGAATCCTGAGACATGGTACACCACTATCGGTGCTGCCGACGGTATTCCCCAGTACTATACCTACAGCGCTACCAACATTCGTCTGCAGGAGGCAAGCCTTGGTTATACCTTCAAGAAGAACGTATTCTTCGGTATCGGTGACCTGAGCCTCTCTCTCGTTGGTCGCAACCTGCTGATGCTTTACTGCAAGGCACCTTTCGATCCTGAGACCACAGCTACCACCGGTAACTACTATCAGGGTATTGACAAATTCATGACACCAAGCACACGCAACCTTGGTTTCAACATCAAACTCAAATTCTAAGAGTAACTATGAGACAGATTAAAAATATCATAATGAGCGCGGTTGCTGCAGGTCTCTGCCTGAGCTTCTCCAGCTGTACTAACGACTACGAGAGCTTCAACCGCAACCCCAACGGCGTCACCAAAGACGAAACCCAGCGCGACGCCTATGCTATGCGTTCAGCCATGCTGAACCTCGAAGGCTGGGTAATTCCTACCGATGTCAACACCAACCAGTTCACCGAGTGTCTGATGGGTGGTTCTTACGGTGGTTACATTGCTGACTCCAACGCAGGTTTCGCTGGCAAGAACTTCGGTCAGTTCAGCCCTGAGAACGGATGGAGCCGTGTAATGTTCAAGGATGTCATCCCCAAGCTCTTCATCTACTGTGGCGAAGTAGCCCGTGCTACCGACGATCCTATCCCCAACGCCGTAGCTTCTATCATCAAGGTGTCAGGTATCCAGCGCGTTACCGACTGCTACGGTCCTATCCCTTACTCTCAGGTAGGTAAGGACGGTCAGATTACCGCTGCCTATGACTCTCAGGAGCAGGTGTACAACCTGATGTTTGAGCAGCTCAACGCGGCTATCGACGTGCTGACCCAGAACCGTACTGCCGACTTCAGCGACAAGGCTGACCGTGTGTATGGTGGTAATGTGACCAAGTGGATCAAGTATGCCAACTCTCTCAAGCTGCGTATGGCTATGCGTATCTCTAAGGTGGCTCCCGCCAAGGCTCAGCAGATGGCTGAGGAGGCTGTAAACCACGAGGTAGGTACCATGACCTCTAACGACGACAACGCCGAGTTGACTCTCGTTTCTACCAACCCCTTCGAGATTATCATGTACGAATACAATGGTGGTGACTCTCGCGTAAGCGCTGATATCACAACCTATATGAATGGTTACAACGATCCCCGTCGTGAGAAGATGTTCACCAAGACCACTTTCGGCGGTCTCGTTGACAACGGCTACTTTGGTATCCGTAGCGGTATCGCCATCCCTGGCGGTTCTATCGCTCACGCATACAGTAACTATATCGTAGCCACCGACAGCAAGCTCATGTGGATGAACGCTGCCGAAGTAGCTTTCCTCAAGGCTGAGGGTGCTCTGCGCAACTGGAACATGGGCGGTACTGCCAAGGAATTCTACGAGCAGGGTGTAAAGCTGTCATTTGCACAGTGGGGTGCCAATGGTGCCGACGCTTATCTGGCTGACAACACCAGCATGCCCGCTTCTTACAAGGACCCCGCTGGGCTCAACACCTACTCTGGTGCTACCTCACAGATTACCATCAAGTGGGAAGACGGTGACTTCGAGAAGAGCCTCGAGCGCATCATCACCCAGAAGTGGCTTGCCAACTTCCCCCTCGGTCAGGAGGCTTGGGCAGAGTATCGTCGTACCGGCTATCCTATGCTGATGCCCGTTGTTGTCAACAACAGTGCTGGCGTAGTAAACTCAGCCCGTGGTGCCCGTCGTCTGGCTTATCCTCAGGAGGAGCGTCTCAACAACGCCGAAAACTATGTTAACGCTGTAGGTCTCCTCGGTGGTGCCGACAATATGGCTACCGACCTGTGGTGGGCAAAGTAAAACATTCAAAGATAATATAGACAATTATGAAAAGTATCTTAAAATATATCAGATTATCAATGGCATGCATCGCCGCAACAGCCTTCGTGGCAAGCTGCGACACCGATGTAGAGTCTATTGACATCAACAATCCGGGTGTAGACAACCAGAACCCCGGCCTTTATCAGGACTATCTGTCCCACCTGAGAAACTACAAGAAGGGTCCTCACAAGGTGGCTATGGGATGGTTTGACAATAGCGACAAGGCTCCCAACTCTCAGGGCAAGCACATCCACTCTGTACCAGACAGCTTGGACTACATCGTGCTGACCAACCCCGACAACCTGGCTGCTTTCGAGCTCGCCGAGATGAACGAAATACGCGAGAAGAAGGGTACCAAGGTGGTATTCGAAATCAACTACGAGAACATCAAGGTACAGTATGACGAAGAGAAGAAGGACTTTGACGCTGCAAACGAAGACCCCACAAAGGTATTCCCCGCTTTCAACAGCTACCTCGTTGATACTGTAAGCGCCAAGCTCGCTCTCGTAGAGAAGTACAACTATGACGGTGTAATCATGGCCTTCAACGGTAAGATTACCACCTTCATGACCGAAGCCGAGAAGGCAGAGTTCATCGCTCAGCAGAACGTATTCATCGGTATCGCCAACGACTGGGCTGAGCGTCACGCCAACAAGGAGCTCATCCTGATGGGTAAGCCTCAGAACATCCTCACCAAGGAGGTATTTGACAAGGCCAAGTATCTCATTCTGCCAGCACAGAGCGAGATTTCAGCCTCTGCCCTTACTTACCTGGCTCTGAAAGCCCTCGAAGAGGGTGTGCCTACCGACCGCTTTGTAGCCCTTGTCAACGCACCTTCACTCGACCCCACAGACACCAAGACCGGTTACTGGGGCAAGGAAGTTGCCATCAAGGGTGCCGCCAAGTGGGCAGCTTCCGAGTATCAGGGCTTCGTTCCTGCCGGTATCGCCATCCAGGGTATGAGCAATGATTACTATCACTCATCGTTCACTTATCCCAATGTGCGTTCAGCCATTTCTATCATTAATCCTAATGCTAAAAACTAAACAGCAATGAAGAAGATTTTCAAATATATTCCGATGATGCTGGCTGTGCTTGCTCTGGCTTCTTGTCAGGACAACGACGAAGAGACCTTCGGCAACAAGGCATCAATCAATTCTCAGGAAATGAGAGCGGAGACTATCATCAAGGGCGATGCCGGTGATGTGGTTAAGACACTCAGCATCACCATGCCCCGTCCCGCCGAAAAGACCATTAACGCTACCTTCAATGTAGCTCCCTCTTTGGTAAGCACTTACAACAAGTGCTATGGTGCCAATGCAGTAATCCTGCCTGAAGAGTACTACAATGTAGTCAACAACAAAGTGACTGTAGACGCAGGTAGTGTAAAGAGTACCGATGCTACATTTGAGTTCACCAATCTGGGTAATCTTGACCGTGAGCTCATCTATGTACTCCCCGTAGAGGTTCAGACTGCTGACATCGACCTTGTAAGCTCTGCTTCCAAGTACTACTTCGTATTCCGTGCAGGTGCCCTCATCAACGTGGTTACCAACATGAGCCGCAACTACCTCACCGTGCAGTGGGCCGACAAGAGCCAGGTAGCCAATATGAGCCAGATTACTATGGAGGCTCTGCTCTATCCCCGCGAGTTCGGCAAACTCATCTCTACCGTAATGGGTATTGAGGGTCGCTTCCTGATGCGTATCGGTGATGCCGGTTTCCCCGACAACCAGATTCAGATTGCTACCGATCGTGGCAACTTCCCCGCTGCCGACTCTAACAAGGGTTTGCAGACCAAGATGTGGCAGCACGTAGCCCTCACTGTAGACTGTGCTACTCGCGAGTACAAGATTTACATCAACGGCAGACTGCAGAGTGAAGGCACTATGAGCATGACCGCTATCGACATCCAGGGCAACGGTTCTGACCGTGACTTCCTTATCGGTAAGTCTTACGATGACAACCGCTGGTTTGAGGGTGATATGTCTGAGGTTCGCGTATGGAACGTAGTTCGTACTCAGGAAGAGATTGCTTCTCACATCTACAATGTTGACCCCCAGACTCCCGGCCTCGTAGGTTACTGGAAGATGGATGACAACACAAGCGCTTACAGAGTAGTAGACGCTACCGGTCATGGCAACGACGCCGTAGCCGCTGGCGCTCTCTCTTGGAGAAATGTATCTCTGCCCGAGAAATAATCCACATTCAATCAACAAGAACAATAAAGAAAATTATGAATATCAATAAAATAAAGACATTTGCATTGGCTATCCTCGCCGCTGGAGCTATGGCTTCATGTGAGGATGCTATCAATGTACAGCAGATTGGTGAGGAGCCCTTCGCTCCTTCTCAGAAGAGCCTCGTGTTCCTCTCTGACCAGTTTGGTATGACCAATGCTGACTCGCTGCTGTTCAACGAGCAGGGTACTACTGAGTTCTTTGTCAACCTGACTCAGGTTCAGACCAAGGATGCTGAGTTCACTGTAGTTTACGACGCTGCTGCGCTCAACAAGTATAACATGGCTAATGGTACCGACTACAAGGCAATGCCCGAGGCTCTCGTAACTATCGAGGGTACTGCTGTGGTAGCTGCCGGCCAGGCCAAGTCTTCTGCCGTTAAGGTAGGCTACAAGACCGACGCCGCTCTTGAGGACCTCGGTACTTACGCCATCCCATTGGCTGTTAAGGGCAACTCACTCGCCGAGGCTTCTGTAGAGAAGGGCGAGTTTATCTTCCTCGTAAAGGACATCACCCGTATGCCCAACTGTCATAAGGCGAACAAGAACCAGATTGTCGTAAGCTGTATGGAGGTTAACGACGCTAACCCCCTGCACAACCTCTGCTATACTCTGAAGGAGTCTGGTAAGCTGGTTATCGACCAGGTTATCCTCTTCTCTGGTAACATCAACTACAACGCTGAGACCGGTGAGGTGTACAACTACAACAACGAGAACGTGCAGCATCTGCTCGACAACCGTCAGAAGTATCTCGTACCTCTGCAGCAGAAGGGTATAAAGGTTATCCTGGGTATCCTGTGTAACCACGACCGTGCTTGCTGTACACGCCTTGGTGACGAGGCCGCCCGCAAGTTTGCCCGTGAGCTGAAGGCTAAACTCGAGGCTTATGAACTCGATGGTGTTTTCTTCGATGATGAGTACTGTAACCGTGGCGACTATCCTGGCTTCACTACTTACAACAACTTCTCTCGTCTCTGCTACGAGGTTCGCAAGGCTATGCCTAATGCTCTGATTCAGGCTTACGTTTATAGCGGAACTTCTTCTTGTGGCCCTGTTGATGGTATGCAGCCTGGTGAGTTTGTAACTCAGGCTATCCAAGATTACGGCCGCTATTATGACCTCGAAAGTGATTACCCCGGTCTGCCCAAGAGCGGTATGATTCAGGCTTCTTCTGAGTTTGCTCGTGGTAGCATCATCTCTGAGAACCGTGCCCGTCAGATTGTAACAGATGGTTACGGTGGTACCATGATTTTCTCGCTCAACCCCAATAATGGTTATGTATATCGTTTCAACAACATCACCATTCCTTTCTATGGAGAGGAGACCGTTCAGACTGGCAGCTATGCTAAAGACTGGTAATGTATAAAACAAACTTATTATTACAACAATGAAAGCAAAATATATTTATACCATCATGATGGCAATGGCCCTTACCTTCGGTATGGCGTCTTGCGACGATGATGACAATAACGGCAATACTGAGCAACAGAAGCCTGCCACCAAGACCGAACTCAAGTGTGACATGGATACTGTGAAGGTCGGTATTGGTGAGACTGCCTCTTTCAACATCCTCGAAGGTGGTGGCGACTACAAGGTAATCTGTGAGAACGAGGACGTGGTTACAGCTACTCTCGAAGGAAAAACTGTAACCCTCAACTCTCAGAAGATGGGTCTTACCGGTGTCATAATCTCCGACGCCGAGGGCAACTACAAGCGTGTTATCGTGAAATCTATGTACATGAATCTCAACTTCGACAAGGAAGAGCTCTTCATCGGCATGAAGCTCGGTCACACTGATGGCAAGGCTACTCTTAACGTACTTGAGGGTAACGGCTCTTACAAGATTGATGTTGCTGACAAGACAATCGCTCGTGTAATAGCCAAGACAGAGACTTCTATCACATTCCAGGGTATCAATGCTGGTGAGACAACTTGCGTAGTTACCGACCTTATGGGTCTGCAGAAGACTATCAAAGTGAAGGTTGAAACTACTACAATTCCTTTCACTGAAGATGAAAAGGCTGCTATTCTGGCTATTACCAAGAATGTAGTCAACTGGAATGGACAGGATGGTTACCAGTGGGGTGACTATACCGTGAAAGATCTCGGTGATGGCAAGATGCAGGCTAAGTGGGATTACTATAACTGGTACTATATGACTTGTACTTGGACTGGTGATGCCACTGTAGGCAAGAAGGGTACTGGTACCTTTGTTTACAATATGAACTATAAGAAGAGCTTCGATGTTGATGTTGAAATCATCAAGAACGACGGTTCTCGTGTCTGGGGTATCTGCTCTTGCGTCAAGGATGATTACCTCAATACAGGTTACTTCTGCATAGCGCTTTAAGTAGAATATTAAACAATATAAGATTGCATTTGGGTAACCAAATTTTCTATTAAGTTAGATTTATTTAGTTTTGAGTGGGTCAGGCTGTGAAGTCTGACCCATTCGCTGTTTATGGGGATGGGGGAAAGAGAATCGCCATCCCAGCCTTCAAATGTCAGCTCCCGCTGGTAATCTGCAATTCCAGTTGTGTACTAACGCCTGCGGCTAATCGCAACTCTTACAGAGTAGCAAAGTTAGTGGGGGCGCTTACCCAGGGTAGCGTGCTTGGCCCGCAACCCTGGGCTGTGAAATCGCAACTCTGTCAGAGTTGCTGCTGCTTGAGGAAGCCCTCCGCGGCTCTTGGTAGGGGATTGTGGGGTATGATATGCGTCCGATGATGGTTTTGGTTAGTCCATAGTGGATGGTGCGCACCCTTGGCAACTCTGTCAGAGTTGCGTTTCCTCAGCCCAGGGTTGAGGTGCGCAGCGCCTCTACCCTGGGTACAAATAAAAAAAGGTAGCAACGCTGTAAGTGTTGCGCTTAGCCGCAGGCGTTACTCCGGCAGGACTTTGCCCGCAATACAATCCAGTTGTGTACTAACGCCTGCGGCTAATCGCAACTCTTACAGAGTAGCAAAGTTAGTGGGGGGAGCTTACCCAGGGTAGCGGTCTTCGCCCGCAACCCTGGGCTGTGAAATCGCAACTCTGTCAGAGTTGCTGCTGCTTGAGGCCTCCGCGGCTCTTGGTAGGGGGATTGTGGCAGATGGTATGCATCCGATGATGGATTTTGGTTAGTCCATAGTGGATGTTGCGCACCCTTGGCAACTCTGTCAGAGTTGCTGCTGCTTGGCAGTTGGAAAACCATAAGATTGAGAATAACGCCTACGGCTAATCGCAACTCTTACAGAGTAGCAAGGTTAGTGGGGGAGCTTACCCAGGGTAGCGTGCTTGGCCCGCAACCCTGGGCTGTGAAATCGCAACTCTGTCAGAGTTGCTGCTGCTTGAGGAAGCCCTCCGCGGCTCTTGGTAGGGGATTGTGGCAGATGGTATGCGCCCGATGATGGTTTGGTTAGTCCATAGTGGATGGTGCGCACCCTTGGCAACTCTGTCAGAGTTGCTGCTGCTGGTAGTTGGAAAACCATAAGATTGAGAATAACGCCTACGGCTAATCGCAACTCTTACAGAGTAGCAAGGTTAGTGGGGGCGCTTACCCAGGGTAGCGGTCTTCGCCCGCAACCCTGGGCTGTGAAATCGCAACTCTGTCAGAGTTGCTGCTGCTTGAGGATTGCCTACAATAATTCCCCACGTTGTTTCTGCTTGCGGTTTCCTGCCTACAATAATTCCCCATGCTGCTTCTGCTTGCTGGGGCATGCCCCTTTTTCACTATACCTATTCACAATAAATACATGGATTGGTGGTGAAATCGGTACGGCTATCATAATTATCATGATTTACTATAAAAAAACGGCGCATCATTTCGCGCAAATTGAAATAAAGGCTATATTTGCACATCATCATCTTTATCTATGTCACAATCACTGAGTAAAATATATATCCATCTCGTCTTCCATGTCAAATCGACGAGCCCGAGAATATCCGAGGAGGATACCCAACATCTGCATGCCTATATTGGCACAGCCATCAACAAACTTGGATGTTCCACCATCATCGTGGGTGGTACCGGTGACCACGTACATGCCCTTTTTGTGCTGTCGCGCGAGGTAACCATATCCCAAATGGTTAAGGAGATAAAGCGTAGCAGTAGTATGTATCTGAAAAAGCTACACTCCAGCTACAATCATTTCGCTTGGCAGAATGGCTACGCCGTTTTCTCCATAGGCCAATCGGGTGTTGACAATGCCACAAAATATATCAGCAACCAAGCCGCCCATCATGCGAAGGTCAATTTTGAGGATGAATACCGCCTGCTATTAGAGAAATACAATATCGAGTACAACCGCGACTATGTCCTGCAAGATTAGGTTTGGCGGATGCCGATGTAGATTAAACGCCTTCATCAGTTAATGAGGCGACAGCAAATGGTAATCCCCGCACTCGTTTGAGGTTATGTGGTGTATATGGCACGTGGCCAAGGCATTATGTGAGTAGTATACGGTGTATGGCACGTGGCCAATGGGAAAATGTAATTGGTATACGGTATATGGCACGTAGCTAATGGAGATATGTAGTTAGTACATAGAGGGATGGTACGCACCCCCGGCAACTCTGAAGGAGTTGCGATTTCATAGCCCAGGGTTGAGGCGTGCAGCGCCTCTACCCTGGGTATATGTATAATAAGGGTAGCAACGCTGTAAGTGTTGCGGTTAGCCGAAGGCGTTATACTCAATCTGATAATAATCACCTCCCCATTCCTACCCATTATCCTGCTTCGGGTAACGCCTACGGCTAATCGCAACTCTTACAGAGTAGCAAGGTTAGTGGGGGTGCTTACCCAGGGTAGCGTGCTTCGCCCGCAACCCTGGGCTGGGGAAACGCAACTCCGTCAGAGTTGCTGCAGCTTGAAGCCCCTCCCCATGCCCTCCCCAAGGGGAGGGAGTCCCTTTCTACTGTGTTTGAGGCGGTTGTGTGGCGCTCTCTCCCCTTGGGGAGAGTTGGAGAGGGGCTTCGGAGGGGCTCCAGAGAGGCTTCGAGTCATCCTACACCTTATTATATATATACGCGCGCGAGGTCTCGGTGGTCACAGTGATGACCGCCTTAACTTTTGTTGGCACGAATGGCGGTGGCTGTTAACAGAATTTTGCGGGTTACGGCGTCTGCTTTTTTGGTAACGGCGATGAATGTGACTACCTTTGCATTGTCAAACGTTCCGGAGACGATGACAACAAGAGAACAAACACACAATGTCAAACTAACAAAAACAAATCATTATGTTGAAGTACAAATTGTATAAGGACACCCGCTCCAATTCCCAGTTCAAGGGATGCTGGTATGCCCGTATCGCCAAGAGCGACATCATCACCACCCGCCAGCTTGTGGCACACATGGCCAAGCACGGAACCGCCTACTCCAAGGGTACTATGTGGGCTGTGATAACCGACATGATTACCTGCGTACATGAGCTTATCCTCAGAGGGCAGGCGGTCAAGATAGACGACCTCGCCATCTTCTCGATAGGCATCGTGAGCAAGCCCGCTCCCACTGCCAAGGAGTTTGACGCCCACACGAACATCGCTACCTTCAAGTTGCGTGCGCGTCCCACCGGCGAGTTCACCAAGGCACAGTTGATGCGCGTGGCCAACATCATGGAGGCTACCTACTACAAGCCTGTCGCTAAGACCACTGCAAACGACGGTAAATAGAAGGTGTAATCCCCTCGAGCCCTGCCCAGACAGTGGGCAGGGCGGTGGGGACATCGTCAAGACACACATCATCACTTAACCACTAATCACTAAAGAAAGGACAATCACTATGAAACAGGAAAAATGGAAGACCATTATACAGATAATCCTCTCGATGCTCACCGCACTTGCCACTACGCTCGGCGTCGCATCTTGTCTGTAGAGATAGCGTAAGGCTCAGCCTATAGAGAGCGAGCCAGCTCCTGCCCCGGCACCTCAACCACAGAGGTGCCGGGCTTTGCGGAACGCCAGAACAAACTGCCCATCGGTCGTCAGACCGAAATGAGTCGCAAACAAAACCAACCCCGACATGAACTGAAATCTGACGACCGATAAGCGTAGATAGCTATAGACCGTAGGGGAAGAAAAAAAGTTGGGGATGATGACGCTAATTACATCCTTTTGGTGTAATTTTGCATATTGTATCATTTATACCTATTATAATATATGTTGTCACGATTGAAATCACTCCATTTGGAGCGTTCGGTATTTGCGCCATTTATGGCCCTATCGTTGAACATCCTCCTGGTGTATCTCGCCTATAGCATAGCGCGTGTAGAATATCTCCTGGAGAATTACAGTTACTTTGCCCAGAGTGTGAGTGAAGGCCATCTGCCCCGCCTGCTCTGGGGTGGTGTGGTCTTTGATACTCCCGGTATCATGTACACCAACGCCCTGTATATCCTGCTGCTCATGCTGCCACTGCACTGGAAGGAGACTGCCGTCTACCAGCGCGTATGCCGTTGGGTGTTTGTGGTGGTCAACGGCCTGGCCATCATCGTAAACCTCGCCGACTCGGTGTATTTCCGCTACACCCTGCGCCGTACCTCTACCAGCGTGTTTGCTGAGTTTAAGGGCGAAGACAACATCGGCTCGATACTCGGTGTCGAACTGCTGCACCACTGGTATCTCGTGGTGCTGGGCGGACTGATGATCTATGGTCTGTGGAGGCTGTACAGTACTCCGCGAATAGACCGGAGGCAGACCAATAAGATAAGGTATTATCTGGTGATGACGGTGACCTTCGTCTTTGCCGCCGTGCTCTGCGTGAGCGGTATCAGAGGCGGTCTGCTCAACCACTGGTACAACTATATTCTGGCTATCTATACCGCCTATATCGCCTATGTGGCATGGCGCAAGAGCATGAAGACAGTGGGCAGGGTAAGTCTGGCGCTGACTCTGGCGCTGCTTATCACCGCCCCCATCGGCGGCTGGCGTCATCGCGACATACGTCCGGTGGCTCTGGGCAATGCCAACGAGTACACCTATCGTCCCACCGAGGTGGCGCTGGTGCTGAACACCCCGTTCTCCATCATCCGCACCTATGGCAAGGCTGTCTTCACCGACCCAGGCTATTACGGTGACAAGCGAGAGCTCGACGCCATCTACTCGCCCCTGCATCTGCCCGACCACAAGGGTATGGCCAAGCGCAAGAACGTGGTGGTGATTATCATAGAGAGTTTCGGGCGAGAGTATATCGGTTCGCTGGCGCGTACCGCCCTCGGCGATGGTTATAAGGGCTATACCCCCTTTGTAGACTCGCTGGTGCAGCACAGTGCCACCTTCCGCTACTCCTACTGCAACGGTCGCAAGAGCATCGACGGCATGCCCTCGATACTCTCAAGCGTACCTATGTTTATCAAGCCCTTCATCCTCACGCCCCAGTCGCTCAACCATCTGAGCGGTCTTGCCGGCTATTTGGGCAAGAAGGGTTACTATTCGGCCTTCTTCCATGGCGCCCGCACCGGAAGTATGGGCTTCAACGGTTTCAGCAATGCCACCGGATTCAAGGGCTACTTCGGCCGAGAGGATTTCAACCAAGACAAGCGCTACGGTGGCGACAACGACTTTGACGGCTACTGGGCTATCTGGGACGAGCCGTTCATGCAGTATTATTCGACCAAGATGAGCGAGTTCAGCGAGCCCTTTGTCACCGCCCTCTTCACTGCGTCGAGCCATCACCCCTATCAGATACCCGACAAGTATAAGGAGAAATATCCCGAGGAAGGCATCGTGATACACAAGTGCATACGCTATACCGACAATGCGCTTCGCCGCTTCTTTGACACGTCGCGCAAGCAGCCCTGGTTCAAGAATACCATCTTTGTAATCACCTCGGACCACACCAATCTGAGCGACCACGCCGAGTTCTCTTCGGATATCGGCGGTTTCTGCTCGCCCATCATCATCTATGACCCCTCGGGCGACATCAAGCCCGGTATGCGCGACGCCATAGCCCAGCAGATAGACATCATGCCTACCATCCTGGGGTATCTGGGTTATGACGAGCCCTATGTGGGATTTGGCTGCGACCTCTTCCATACGCCCGCCAACGAGACTTGGGCCATCAACTATCTCAACGGCGTGTACCAGTACTGCAAGTATGGCTATGTGATGCAGTTTGACGGTCAGCGCGTGATAGGCATGTATCGCCTGGAAGACTACCTGATGCGTAACAACGAGGTGGGTCATGTGGCTGTGCAAGACAAGATGGAGCGCGAGTGTAAAGCCATCATCCAATCGTATATGGACCGCATGATAGGTGACAGACTCACTCCCTAACCCCATCAAACAGAAGATAATGTTATTTGTAAGAGACAAGGGCCGTATGTGCAACAATATCCTGCAGTATGGCCACGTATATGCCTGGGCACGAGAGCATCGGCGTCGTTCGGTGTCGATGCGGTTTGCCTACAAGTATCCCTACTTCCACATCTGCCACACCCGTTACCACAACTTCGTGGTATATGTGCTGGCTAAGCTAGCTGCCAAAATCGGTCTGCTGCCTGTGGCCACCTTTGGCCATGTGGGCGACAATCCCGAAGCCCAACGCCTGATGGACTCGTGCCACTGGCTGATGGTAGAGGGTTGGGAGGTGAGATACTACGACCTCTTCCTCAAGTACAAGCGGGAAATCAAGCAGCTCTTTGCCTTTGACAGCGCCATAGAATATCATGTAGACCACCTGCTTGCCAACACCCGTGAGGGCGATGTAATGCTGGGTGTACACATACGCCGTGGCGACTACCGCACCTGGCAAGGCGGACGCTACTACTTCGGTGATGACGTGTATATCAACTACATCAAGCGGTTTGCCGAACAGCAGAAGGGTAGGGTGCGCGTCTTCATCTGCGGCAACGACCCCACGCTCGACCGCGACAAGTTCTGCCGCGAGCTCGAGGGTATGGACGTATCGTTCCCCGACGGCAATCCCGGCGAAGACCTGTGTCTGCTGTCGCGTTGCCACTATCTCATAGGCGCTCCGAGCACCTTCTCGCTCACTGCATCGATGTATCACGACACCCCGCTGTGCTGGATGATGGCTCCGCTGGGTGAGGGCGACGATGTGGAGTTTGATGTCTTTGATAACCTGTTCAGGCACATCATCTGAGGCCAAGAAGAAGGTCGCAAATCGGGCATCGAAAATCACGGAAACAGACGGCAGGCGGGCGATTTTAGTTAAAAATTGTCTTACTGATGACCATAATGCCCTCTTTGTAGATGAAATTAGACGAAAAAGCAGTATTTTGGCACGGATAATTAAACCATTGACGCAGAAAGACATCCTATGGTTGTCATAACGTCAATTATCAATAGGAGAAAACTATTAGCTTAGGATGAAGAGAGTAATCACGTTGCTTGTCTTGGCCGTTTGCCTGACACTAAGCGTCAGTGCCCAACGCATCAATCTCAAGACCAATGCCCTGTACTGGGCTGCCGAGACTCCGAATATAGGAATGGAGTTCAGAATGAATCGTCATCTCACCCTCAACATGGAGGCGATGACCAGTTTTATGAACATCAAGGACTACAAGGTCAAGGGCTATGCCTTCACGCCCGAAATGCGCTATTGGCTGAGTGCCCGTCCGCAAGCTGGCCATTTCATCGGTCTGATGGGAGTGGCTGCCGACTATGACCTGACCCACAAGCAGTGTCATCATGACGGTGACGCATTAGGCGTGGGTCTCACCTACGGCTACAGCTTTGTGTTGGGCAAGCGTTGGAGTCTCGAACTCACCGCCGGTGCCGGTTTCCTGCATCGCAAGGAGAAATATTATAATGTGGAGAAGGGTCAGGCCGAGCCTGAAAAAGCGAATAATACCCGCTGGATGGCTGCGCCGCTCAAGGCAGGCGTCTCCTTTGTATACATTCTGAAGTAAGGATAACATCCCCATTATCAACAACAGACATTTCATAACAATTATGACTCGTACTACAAGTTTGCGGACGCTGGCGCAGCGTTGGTTGTCTGCACTCGTTCTGTCGTTGGCCCTCGTGACGGTGGCCTCAGCACAAGAGACGATACGTATCACCGGTAGGGTGGTATCGAAGTCGGACAAGGAACCCCTGATAGGCGTCAATATCACCGATGCCCATGTGAAGCGCGCCTATGCCGCCACCGATGTAGACGGCCGTTTCGCCTTCAACGTACACCTGGGCACTACTCTCAAGTTCAGTATGGTAGGTGCCAAGAGCGTGAATGTCAAGGTGAAGAACCATAAGTTTATGGAAGTCGAGATGGAAGAAGAGAACATCTCCCTGGGTGAGGTGGTGGTTGCCGCCAAAATCATCAAGGGCAAGATAACGCCCGAGCCCACCGATATCGAGGTGAAGGGCAACTACTTCCACGTGAGAACCCGCGTGAGAGTGCCTCGCGAGATGTTCTCGCACGACACACGACTCGTGGTGCAGCCCATCCTCAACGACGTTACCCGCGGTGAGCTGAAGCTGATGCGTCCGCTGGTCTATGACGCCAAGGGATATAACACCACCCAAGACCGCATGTATGGCTTCAATATGAACGACAGTGTAGCCGGCGACCCTCTGGCACGCCATGTCACCGTGAAGAGCAAGGCGATGAGAGAGAAGAACCGCACCAATGACATCATAGGCTATTCGGACTCCATCTATGTGGAGCATGTCAAGGACGAGTTCTCCTGCGATGTCTATATGGCTATCGAGAACTATAACCGCATACTCTACCGCGACACCACCATCATAGCCCGTGGCACGGTGAACCCCCTGCGCTGGCTTGACTATTCGTTTGCCGCCGGAGAGATGAACGACTCTGCCTACATCCCCAAGCCCGAGATGCAGTTGCGTGACAGCCGTGGCGAGGTCAATCTGAGATTCCCCATCGGCAAGAGCGTCTTTGACACCAACGACCCGCAGAACGCGGCAGAGGTGGAGAAGATGCGCCAGCAGATACAGCAGATAGCCGGCACCAAGGACGCCACGCTGCAAGCCCTCTCTATGGAAGGTACATCGTCGCCCGACGGCCGCTACAACTATAACCTCACCCTCGCCCAGCGTCGTATGGACTTTGCGGTCAACTATCTGCGCCAGCTGGTTCCCGAGGAACTGCGCCGCGATATGCAGTTCAAGTCCAAGGCTGCTGTGGCCCCCTGGATCGATGTGGTCAAGCTGATGCGCGCCGACAGTCTCTATGACGAGGCTGCCCAGGTAGAGCAGATCGTCAAACGCTATGGCAACATCGACCAGCAAGGTCGCGCCATCCGCAAGCTGCCCTTCTTCGGCCGTCTGCTTGAAGGCAAGTATCTGCCCCAGTTGCGTAAGGTAGGTTACGTGATGAACTACTCCATCTTCCGTCAGCTCACTCTCGAGGAGATAGCCGAGCTGTACGAGAAAGACTACAAGCAGCTGTCGCGTTTCGAGTTCTTCAAGCTCTACCGCAATGAGACCGACCGCAACAAGCGCGAGAAGATACTGCGCCAGTCGCTCGAGATGTATCCCTCGTTTATGGCTGCCGCCAACGACCTCGAAGCCCTGCTCATCAACCGTCAGGCCTCTGACCCCGACATCCTGCGCCGCTTTGTGGGACGCAGTGCACCACAGGTGGTCAATACCAACCAGATGATAGCTCTGCTCAACGCCGGACTCTACAGTCAGGCTGACTCGGTGGCAGACTTCGTGGCCGACAACGAACAGTCGCATCTGCTCCTCGCCGTCAACGCTGTGCTCAACGGCCGCTATGAAGACAACTTCAACACCGTGGCCCAGACCGGCAAGCGCAACGAGCTCATCATGCTGCTTGCCATGAAGCGCAACAAGGAGGCTTCGGAACTCAGCAAGACTCTGCCCGAGGACGAAGCGCTGACCCACTATCTACGCGCCATCTGCCTGAACCGTCTCGATGACCCCGTTGATGCGTATAAGGCACTGAAAAAGGCACTGGAGATGGATCCCTCGCTGGAGAAGATAGCCCATGTCGATGGCGATGTGAACGACCTGCTGTTAGATAAGAAGAACCAACCAAACGAGCAATAACACCACTATGAACAAGATAAAGAGAATCAACATGCTGTGGCTCGCGCTGTGTGCCGTTGCCCTGACGGCCGCAGGTCAGGTGCCCGGCAGCGCACTCGACCATATGCTGCAGCGTCCCCGCGTAAGCAAAACGTATAAGGACAAGACACTCTTCGACCATCTGTTTGTCGATGCCGGTTTGGGCATAAGTGCCATGGGTCCCGGTGGTATCACCACCAACGGCTTGGGCGAACTGAATATTGGCGACTGGTTTACCCCCGAGCATGGAATGCGCCTCCATTTCGATGGCGGTATATTCAAGCCCGATGGCTTCAGAACCAAGTATGTGGGAGGTGGCCTGGACTATCTGCTCAATCTCACCGCCCTGTCGCAGTATGGCAATGACTACCAGCCCCGCACCTTTGAGCTCTATGGTATCGCCGGATTGGGTTACCACTATTCACGCCAGGAGGGTATCAGCGCCCGCGGACTCGACGTCCATATCGGTCTGCGCGGTCAGGCAGCCCTCTCTCCCTTTACCTATTTATATATAGAGCCCCGCGTCGCGATTATGGACGACGACGTGGCTCAGGGTGCAACCTGGCATGGCTACCGCCCCGTGGCTTCGCTTTCGGCTGGTTTGGGCTATCGTCTGCCCCAGCATCGCCTCAGTTATACCGAAGACAAGGGACATGTGGGCTGGGCTGACAATATCTTCATCGGTGTGATGGGCGGTCCTACTGCGCTGCTCAGCTCAGACCCCAGCAACTGGAGCGACTATGGCGGTCTGCGTCTTGCCGGTACTCTTGGCAAGTGGTTTGGCCACACCAATGGTCTGCGCCTCAATGTCAACGGCAGCTACTTCGACCAGAAATACCATAACAAGGTCAAGGCCATCGGCGCCGGACTTGACTATATGCTCAATATGCACAACGCCTTCGGTGGCTACAATCCCGACCGCAGGTTCTGGGTCAACGCCCTTGCTGGTGTGAGCTACAACTACACTTCGGTCTATCCTGGTATCCATGGTCATGCTTTCGGCTATGGCGGTGGTTTGCAGGCCAATGTCCGGTTGAGTCGCGATATCGACTTTGTCGTTGAGCCCCGTGTCGACTTCTATGGCAACAGCTACGCACCCTATGCCAACTCCTTCAATCAGCGCGATGTGATGGGCTCAGTGCTTGCCGGTCTCGTCTATACTTATCACGACCGCCGTGCGCTGCGCGACGATGACACCTTCACTCAACAAGCCTGGCACGACCATATGTTTGTCGAGACTGGTATCGGACTCAATCTCCCCGTCATGGCCTCTTCCCTCAAGCATCCCGGCGATTATCTCCGTCCGTCGCTCTATGTGGCTGTGGGCAAGTGGTTCAGTCCGCTCCATGGTATGCGTCTGTGGGGTCAGCTGGCTCAGACCCAGTACGATGTCAACGACCGCAACCGTTACAAGCATGTCTCTGCGGGAGCCGACTATCTGCTCAACCTCACCAATGCGCTCTATGGCTATCGTGCCGACCGCAAGTTTGATGTCGTCGGCGGCTTGGGTGCCAATGTCCTTCGTCGTGAGGGCAAGACCAGTCTCTTCATGGGTCTCAATGCTTCGCTCCGCGCCACCTGGCGTCCCAACCGCTTGATGGGTTTCTTCATCGAGCCTCGTCTGCAGGGCTATGGCGACAACCTCCTGCCCAGTACACTCAGCTTTGCCAAACTCGACCTCATCGCCGGCATCCAGGCTGGCGTGCAGTTCAATCTCGATATGCCCGACAGCTACAAGAAGGCTGATGGCGACAACCGCCGCACCTCTATCATGATAGCTGGCGGCGTGACCAATCATCTCGGCGACCTGCGCACCGCCCGTGCCTACAGCCCCATCGGCCGACTGAGCTATACCCACTGGTATTCCAATACCTCGGCATGGCGTGCCAATCTCCAGGGCTACATCCAGCGCGCCATCCACAATAGCCGACAGGGTCAGGTGGGTTTCGGACTCGACTGGATGACCGACTTCACTGCCCAGACCTATGGCTACGACCCCGACCGTGTGCTCAGTTTCAATGGATTTGTGGGAGCCAATGCTGGAGTTGATTTCGGCGATGGACGTACCTGCTTCGCTCCTGATGTGCATGTGGGTACACAGATGTCGCTGCGCGTCTCCGACGCCGTGAGAGTGGTTGTCGAGCCCCAGTTGTCTTACCAGATGTCCAGCCGATGGAACAGCCAGAGTCAGCGCGTGATGCCTCAGCTGCTGCTGGGTCTCGACTACAGCATGAACCGGCATCAGAGCAAACGCGACAACCACGGCGCTCCCGCCCATAGCAATGTCGTGATGGCCGGACTGGGTGTCGGTACCTATTCGGGCTCGTTCCGCGAGGTGAGTCCTTACCGCAACAAGTTCACCTTCAATGCCGACTTGGGTTATGGTCGCTGGCTCGACCAGACCAATGGTGCCTATGTGCGCCTGAGCAACCTCACCGCCCAGCGCCGTGGCGAGCACAACCAGAGCATCCACTCTCTGCAGGCTGGATATATGCTCAACGTCAAGAGCGCCATCACTGGCGAGTCGACCGAGAACGATGTGTTCCAGCTTACCACCCTCCTCGGTGCTTCGATGAATGTCGCCACCCGTTCGGGTCATGGTCCCACCTACGCCCCCGGTCTCCAGGCAGCCGTCCAGGCTGGTGTGCGTGTCGCCCCACAGGTTGAGATATATCTCGAGCCATCGGTGGCAGCCTTCGGCAAGACCATCGAGCGCTCCCACAACTCCTATCCCGTCGAGGCGATGGCCAAGTTGAGCCTCGGCACCAAGATTAGCTTCTGATAGATTATCATCCCCAATATAGACTCCGCAATACATCATCGTGTGTATTGCGGAGTTTGTGTTTATATCGATGAAAATTATTTCCCCGAAGGAGTTGTTTTGTCGGAATTAATTCGTAAATTTGCTGCGTCAGTGGTAGAAATGCTCTTGTTTGTCTACGCAACACAGGCATAAGAGGCTTCTTCGACTGGACACTGACTCCCGATTACAGGTAGTTACTCAATCATCCTAAAGATATCATTAACCATAGTGTTGCACATTAACTGATTTTCTAACCAAATGTACAAAGCGAACATGAAACACTTCCTGACCCTACTCATCGCTGTGCTTTCGCTGCTTCCTTCGACCATGAAGGCTGCCGGCAACAAGGTGATAACCTCTCTCGACCTCACCATCCCGGTGCCCCAAGCCTGAATGACTTTGCAGGAGGGCGAAGAACTCAAACTCACCGCCGCCAAGACCTCTTATGGCGACCTGGTCCAGCAGGGCATCGCCTCAATCATGAACATTATTTGGGAAGGCGAGTTTGACACCAAAGACCCTTCCCACCCCAAGTTTAAGGCCGGCTACTCCTACAGGGCATCAATCAAGGTGATGCTCGACACCAAGGGCCCTTACACCCTCAAGTACCAGATGCGCGACGGCGACTATTATGTAGACGACACCATGATTAAGATTACCGTCAACGGCGCCCCCGCCCGCGTGAATATCAGTGGCCCTTATTACCCCAGTTTCAGCGTTGTGTTCACCGTGCCTGGCGGCAAAGGCGGCAACCTGGAGAAGGAAAACCTGTTTGGAGATTACATCGCCAACAAGAAGAAAAGTCGTGCCAGCCATAACATTTATTCCACAGCGACGGCCGACGCCTGCTGTGGCTCCTTCCATCCCCACGATGTGGTCACCATTACCGAGACCCACGACCCTCTGCCTGAGTTTGAGGGCCCCAACCGTGTCTTCCTTACCAAGGTCATTGTAGACACTGGCGACGAGGCTGTCTACAAGGAGTTCGCCAGTGCACTGAGCCTGTATCAGTCTGGTTATTACAATCTCAAGGAGGTGTGGCTCAGCGACAAAGTCAATGCCGTGACGTTTATGCGCGTCCTCAACGAGGGTATGAAGAACCCTATTTGGCCCGATAGCTATTATTACCAAAGCCACAGCACCATGTTTCTTGCGGGCGATGCCACGCTGTGTGTGCCTGCCAAGCAGGGCGAAGCTGTAAAAGCGCTCATGGCGAAGCATGCCAAGTTTCCGCCCTACACCGTGAGAACCTATACGGGCAATGTGGCCGACGCCCAGAAGGCCGGACTCAAGGCTACCAAGAATCCATGCACCAAGCACAACTTTGTGTCGAGGTTATTCACCGCCGACCGTATAATGCAGCATTACACCTGTACGCAAGCCCCTAAGGTGTATTATTCCTGCAGCATCTGCGGCCAGTGCGAGCGTAATCCCCATCACACCTTCATGTTCCTTAAGCCAGAAGACGAAAAGACTTACATTCCTGGCGTCCATTACTTCAAGGCCAACCTTGCCACCGACCAAGCCTATGTGGGCACCAATGCCGCTGGCGAGCATGTCTACTGGAAGAGCTGTATATGGTGCGGCATGTCGTCCAACTATGAGCAGCGCCATCTTACCGAGAAGCATCGTCGTGCTGCAGGCTTTGGAGGCACGCTGCCCCTGTTCCGTAAGCACATGGAGGCCCAGCTGAATATGCGCGAAGACAATGCCAAACTGGCTACTACCCCTCAGCCCGATATGTTCACGCTGCCCGTCCGCAGCACCGTGAAGAAGAGCGTATGGGCAGAGGACGAGGTCAACCGTGCCCTCTGCGACAACCTCATTGACGAGCAACTCTTGGGCAACGACTATACCGTTACTGCCACACGCCAGCAGGTGGCATCGATAGCCCTGAGGCTCATCAAGGAGATGACCGAGAAGAACGCCGATGAAGGCAAGTTGAACCTCTTTGCCGACATCGCCGATGGCACTCCCGATATGTCGGCTTCCATGACACGTCAGGAGATGGCAACCCTCATCTATCGTGCCCTGCGCTATATTGAGCAGAACTCCAAGTATACCTATACCGACTACAACTCCAACCTCACTGCCTATACCGACAGCCCTCAGCTCAAGGAGTGGGCCAAGGAGCCCATGGCGTTTATGGAGGCGCTGGAGCTTGTCGACCCTGTAACCAAGACCACCCTGGCACCCAACGCCCCTTGCTCTATAGAGCTGGCGCTGGCTACGGCCGAACGTGCCACCATGGCACAGCACACAGGTTGGGCGCAGACGGTGTCGGATAGCGACAATGTAGCTTACATTACCACCTATACGAGTCACGATGCCCTCTCCACGATGCCCCACAACACCGGTGTCACCAATTCTACATTAGGTTTCTACGAGCGAGTGTGGGTATATCGCATGAAGGGCTACAACGGCTCTACCGAGGTGAAAGACAAATATACTGGTCAGCACCTCTATTTCGAATCTAAGTATCTGCACCCCGTGCGCTGGCGCGGCTCCAGCTTCTCTAACACCAAGCAAAAGGCGAAGAACGCCAGCACCAAATCTCAGAAGAAGAGCGGTGGCTTGAAGAAAGGGTTGGGTGTGTTGAAGAGCATCCTGATGTAACCTCATTACCGCCAATACTCACTAAAGATACAGCCGCCTTTGTCACAATGACAGAGGCGGCTGTTCTTTTGTCAACTGCCCGTCAGCAGTCGTTGCTGGAAGGCAGTAATGTCATCTCTCAGGCCATCGTCTTGCAGGAGGATGGAGCCAGGTTTGAGATACGTTTTCTTGTTTACCTCCAGCATCAGTGAGTGATAGCCGAAGTCGCAATCGGGAGTCTCCGAGTTGCTGTATGGGTAGTTTACGCCCACCTTGTACCCCCTGTCCATAAAATGGTTGACAGCCATATCTATAACTTCATGAGATGGCTTCGACCAGTCTTCGTTGTAGCCGATACAGATTTCTACATCGCTCAAGTCATCAGGGAATGAATGACAATCGAGAAGCAGCGCGCCTTCTTGCAGCGCATGGCTGAGGCGCTCTTGATGCCAGTGCCACAGATTCAGGAGATGCCGTTCCTGGTCAGAGGGAATGTTGCGCCTATAATCTTCAAACTCTTTGTAGACGATACCTTGCCCGATGCTTTCCATGGGGTCGTTCCAGAGTCTCTCGGCGTCAACGATGAATCGGGAGTAGGGAAAGCGCACATTCCTAATGCGGCTATCCTGCAATCCGTGGAAGAGATAGTCCGTATGCCAGTCGGTCCACTTGATTACTACATTGTTCAGGAAATCGGCATCGAGATTCCAGAAACTCTTTTCCGCGTCATACAGACCCTCCATAGAGGCGTGCGGCTCATTCAGTACAATGTGTTCGTACATCTTTGTCAGTTTTAATTGTTCTACAATTCGCATCCAAACTGGACCACCGTGGCTGACAGCTCGGTTGGCGTACCCAAAGGGTAACTCTGCAGATGCTATATCTGTTGCAAAGATACAAATTAATATCCATTGCACAGCAAATAAATCGAAGAATTTGTTGAAACTGCTTGCTTTCGTATCGTGAGCAATCCATTGACCAGCCGCCCGCAGGCATTTCGCACCTGCATCGTCTACCCATAAACTCATTATCGTAGAACGCATATTTCTGAGGCATACACATACCTGCTCCTGATGCGTCTATTTCTGATAATCAAACCATGAATTATGCGAATACATATCTGCAACCATTGTTTCAGCCTTTTAATCGGCTATTTCGTGTCGCCATTTGTGCCCAGAATGGCCCGTTCTGATGAAATTTGTCATGCGCGCGTCAATTTCTTTGCCGATTTCAGCCGCAATATAGAAAATATCGCTATCTTTGTCGTCGGCGTTTGCCGACCGTAGGCTGCTGACAGTAAGCATATATGCCTTACGGTGGTTTCCGCCGACATCATAATCGTCTACCACCTATATTTACATCGACTAAACAGGAATTGATACATGAAGACTATTACCGTTTTTCTTGCCTCGAGCAATGAGTTGAATTACGACCGCAATAGTTTCCAGGCTTTGATAGCCAAACTTGACGACATATACGAGCCACGGGGTATCCGCATCAAATGCCGCAGATGGGAGGACTTCCCCGCTTATTGCACAGGTGAAAGGACGCAGGATGTCTACAATAAGACCGTACGCTCCTGCGATATGTGCATCTGTATGTTCCATAAAGAGGCTGGACAGTATACCGTCGAGGAGTTTGAACAGGCTCTGGATGAATACCGAACCAATCACAGTCATCCCAAGACCTTCGTTTATATACGTGCTCTTGTAGAAGGTGAGGTCGAAACCGACGAACTCAAGGCGTTCAAGGACGAACTCTTCAAGAGCATTGGCCATTATTGGTGCAACTATGCCTGTGATGACAGCATGAATCTCCATTTTGTCATGCAGCTTGAGCGTCTCATACCTGACATGGGGCTGTCTGCAGGCGACAGCAGCCAGTTGAAGGTGGAAGAGGGCAATGTCACGCTGCAGGGCATCAAGATAGCCGATTATACCAATCTGCCTTTTGCGGCAGCCAATCCCGAGTACTGCAATCTGAAGGAGAAATATGCCCAGCTCGACAAGGACATCACCCAACTGCGCGCATTGGGAATAGACGACACCCACGATCTGCTCAGAGAAAAGATCATAGACCGACAGAAATGTCATGAGCAAATCATCAATATGGAGAAGCAGTTGCTTGACATGGCCTGCCTGGTAAACAAGTCAATCAGCAGCAATAGCCCCATGAGCGAACGCAAGCGTCTTGCCATCGAGATGTTTGAGCAGGGCAACATCAAGGGTGTCATCAATGTCCTCAACGAGGAAGACATGGTTTCTGAAGCCAAGCAGGCAGAACTGGAGATAGCCCGAGGCCGTCAACTGGTGCAGAGCGGCAATGATCTGATAGAAAAAGGTATACAGACCATCCAAGCGCAGGTCGAAGAATACATCCTGCGAGCCAAAGCCTTGATGCTGGACTTAGACAATGCCGATAGATTCTCACTCGCCTGCAATGCCTACGAACGGGCGATAGAACTGACGCGTAAACATTTGCCCAAGGCAGAGCTTGCTGGCCAGTTGAATGATTATTACTGTTTTTTGTCTGCTAATAACCAATTCTCCAAGTGCGAAGCATATATCGAAGAGAGTGTGTCTATCAGGGCAGAGTTGTGTCGCGACCACCCCGAGATGTATGAGTCAGACTTGGCTCGTTCGTATAACAACTTGGCTAATCTATATTACAAGACCCAACGGTTCCAAGAAAGCGAAGAGATCTACTTAGCGGTATTGGTGATACGCGAACGTCTGGCAAAGGAAAATCCACAGGAGTATGCATCAAACTTAGCACAATCATATAACAACTTGGCAGTTCTATATGGCGCCACCCAACGGTTTCAGGAAAGCGAAGCGATGTACAAGTCGGCATTGGCTATACGTGAACGTTTGGCAAAGGAAAATCCTCAGGCATACGAGCCGGCCTTGGCAGGTTCATATAACAACTTGGCTGTTTTATATTGCGATACTCAGCGTTACGATGAAAGCGAAGCGAAGTACAAGTCGGCAATAGACATACGTGAACGCTTGGCAAAGGTAAATCCTCAGGCATACGAGCCAGATTTGGCTATATCATATAACAACTTGGCAAGCCTATATCTCGATACTCAACGCATCAAGGAAAGCGAAGCGGTATACAGGTCGGCATTGGCGATACGTGAACGTTTGGCAAAGGTAAATCCACAAGCATACGAGCCAGCCTTGGCTCGTTCGTATGCCAGCTTGGCAAGTCTATATAGAGATACTCAACGGTTCCAGGAAAGCGAAGCGATGTACAAGTCGGCATTGGCTATACGTGAACGCTTGGCAAAGGCAAGTCCGCAGGCATACGAGCCGGACTTGGCTCGTTCATATAATAACTTGGGTAGTCTATATAGCGATACCCAGCGATTCCAGGAAAGCGAGGCGATGTACAAGTCGGCATTGGCGATACGTGAACGTTTGGCAAAAGCCAATCCGCCGGCATACGAGCCGGACTTGGCAGCTTCATATAACAACTTGGCCATTCTATATAGCAATACCCAGCGGTTCGAGGAAAGTGAAGCTATGCACAAAGCGGCAATAGCTATACGTGAACGCTTGGCAAAGGCAAGTCCGCAGGCATACGAGCCGGCCTTGGCTGATTCATATAACAACCTGGCACTTTTATATAGCGATACGCAGCGGTTCCAGGAAAGCGAATCTATGCACAAGTCGGCATTGACGATATATGAACGCTTGGCGAAGGCAAATCCTCAGGCATACGAGCCGGACTTGGCTGATTCGTATAACAATATGGCCGTTCTATATTACAATACCCAGCGTTACGATGAAAGCGAAGCAGTGTACAAGTCGGCATTGGCTATACGTGAACGCTTGGCAAAGGAAAATCCTCAGGCATACGAGCCGGACTTGGCTGATTCGTATAACAATATGGCCGTTCTATATTACAATACCCAGCGTTACGATGAAAGCGAAGCGGTGTACAAGTCGGCATTGGCTATACGTGAACGCTTGGCAAAGGAAAATCCTCAGGCATACGAGCCGGACTTGGCTGATTCGTATAACAATATGGCCGTTCTATATTACAATACCCAACGTTACGATGAAAGCGAAGCGATGTACAAGTCGGCAATAGCTATACGTGAACGCTTGGCAAAGGCAAATCCACATACATACGAGCCGGACTTGGCGAATTCGTATAACAACCTGGCCGTTCTGTATTACAAGACCCAACGGTTTCATAAAAGCGAAGCGATGTACAGGTCAGCAATAGCGATATATGAACGCTTGGCAAAGGCAAAACCGCAGACATACGAGCCGGACTTGGCTGATATATATCATAACCTGGCTGCTCTAAATAAACAGCTCCAGTGTTTCCTTGTAAGCGAAGCAATGTACAGGTCAGCAATAGCGATACGTAAACGTCTGGCAAAGGCAAATCCACAGGTATATGAGCCGGACTTGGCGGATTCATATTACGACCTGGCTGCTCTATATAAAAAGGCCAAGTTTTACGATGAAAGTGAAACGATGTACAAGTCGGCATTGGCGATACGTGAACGCTTGGCAAAGGTAAATCCTCAGGTATACGAGTCGGACTTGGCAGATACATATCACAACATGGCTGTTCTGTATTACTATATCCGGCGTTATCATGAAAGCGAAACGATGTACAAGTCGGCATTGGCGATATATGAACGTTTGGCAAAGGTAAATCCACAAGCATACGAGCCGGCCTTGGCTGAGTCATATTACAACTTGGCCATTCTATATCGCGATACCCAGCGTTACGATGAAAGCGAAGCGATGTACAAGTCGGCAATCGCCATACGGGAACACTTGGCAGAGGATGATCTGCAGGTATATGGGCCGGCCTTGGCTCGTTCATATAACAACTTGGCTATTCTGTACAATGAAACCCAACGGCTCGCGGAAAGCGAAGAGATGTATAACGCTGCAGCGGCGATACGTGAACGCTTGGGTATAGAATAGCCACGCGGCATCACAACTTTGGAAGTAAGTGTCTGCAAACCATTAAGTGGCTATTATCCGTTTTGCGTCACGCTGTATAGGGTGGCGCAAATGGTATATATCCTGCGGCAGTCACCAAGTATGGCCAAAGACAAAGCCCGAAGTCTGGTCTTGCCGGTCTTCGGGCTGTTTGTATCTTCGCGTTGTAGTTTACTGACGGCAACGATACTGCCGCTCTCTGCTCAATCAGTGAGTCGGGGCACCTCACTCCAACTCGTAGAACTTCACCCAGTCTATCTCCATCTCTACGGGCAGCTGCTTGGGGTCGGCCTTGCCTACCCACGAGCCCTCTATCTGCATGTCTATGAGCAGGTAATAGGGCGTACCGAATGGGAACTGGCCCTTGTCGGTGGTCTCTATCCTGGGGTAGACCAGCGATGTCTTGCCATTGATAGACAGGATGATGGAGTCGGGCAGTATCTCCACCGCATAGGTGTTGAAGCCGTCGCGGTCTATGGGCAGCGTCGAGCCGTGGGGCGGATTCTGGTCTTTCTTGAGCACGTGGGTGTAGTATGTGTGTATGGTCTGATAGGCGATGGTGTCGTGGTTGAGATGCTCCATGATGTCTATCTCTCCGCCTTCGGGCCATTTTATCTCAGCATCGGGCAGCATCCATATTGCGGGCCAGGCTCCCTGTGCGCTGCCAAACTTTGCGCGTACTTCTACCTTGCCGTGCCTGATGGTACGCTTGTGCTTGGTGTAGAGTCCGCCAGTGACATAGCGGGCTGTGTCGGCGTCGCGATGGGTGTTGACGGCGCCACGCAGCACCAGTCTGCCGTCGTGCACGGCGTAGAGCGAGTCGGCGTCCGACATGTGGCGTTTCCAGTCGGCATTGCCACGTGGAATCTTCGACCACGAGAGGTTGTCATAGGTGATACCGTCAAAATGGTCTTGCCATACGAGCCGGTACTTGTGTGGCGTTGATGCGAGTGCGGCAGTGCATAACAGCAGTGCGGCGATGGTTGTAGTAATCTTCATAATAGGTTTTGTTTAGACAGCTACAAAGGTATAACATTTAATTCTTCTACCGCCTTTTGCCGCCATTTATCTGTTCCCCGATGGCCCACAACAATGAAAGGGCCTGGAGCTCCACGCCTGGAGTCAAGCCCTTTCTAACCTAATTAACGCTTATTTATAAAAGAATGTGTCTTGTTACATTTCCTCCCCGCCCGAATACTGTTCTGAGGGATTCATGCCGTCCATACCCTGCTGGCGCTGCGGCTTCTTCTTGGTGTTGCCGAAGTTGTAGGTCACCGTGAGGTTGACCTTGCGACCGCCCCACTTGTTGATCTGATGGCGGGTGAACGACTCGCTCGATGTGAATGTCTCCCACTTGCGTGTGTTGAACACATCGCGACAGTTGAGCGACACGGTAAACTTGCGGTTCATGAAGTTCTTGCGCACTCCGAAGTCTACATTGTAGTTGCCCTTGCGGTAACCCTGGGTGATGACCTGGCGCGAACGATAGCGTCCGCCGAGCTGTACCGAGATGTCGTAGGGCAGGATGAGGCTTGCCTGCATACGCGCGTTCCATGTGAAGCTGGAATTGCCCTCGCCGGTGATGGTCTGGTCGTCTATCACGTAGCTGAATCCGTTGAGCTTGTAGTAGTAGGCGTTGATGTTGGTGGTGAGGTCCAGTATGCGGAACAACTTATTCTTCAGCGTCGCCTCGATACCCTCGCTCTGGCTCTTAGCCACGTTCTTGGTGGTCTGGTACATGATGCCAGTGGCGGCGTCGTGCCAGTTGACGCGCTGCATCACATCGGTCGTCGGTCGGTAGTAGGCGCTTACCAGCAGCGAGTGCTCGGTCCAGGTGCGCAGATAGTTGAACGAGAACGAGTTGGAGAACTCAGGCGTAAGCTCGGGGTTACCGAACGAGATGGAGGTGGCGTCGCGCGTGTCGCGGAACGAGTTGAGCTGTCCGCCCCAAGGACGGCGCAAACGACGCGTGTAGTTGAGCTGCAGCTGGTCGTTGTCTGTCAGCTGATAGCTCATGAAGATACTGGGGAAGAGCTGGAAGTAGTCCTTGTCAAAGGCCTTGTCGCGCTTCGACGGGTCGCGCTCCTGCTCCCAGGTATAGCTCTCCGTGTTCACGTGCCAGTATTCGCCGCGCAGACCACCCATCACGCCCAGCTTGCCAAGCTGGTATTGGGCGGTGAGGTATACGGCGTGCAGGTCCATGTCGTAGATGAAGCGGTTGTAGAAGGCGCGGTCTTCGCTGGCGTTGAGTCCGTTCCAGCTCTGGTCGGCCCACGACTCCTGCGGCGTGTTCTCTTCAGAGAAGTTGCCCTCATATCCCGCCTGTATCTTGGCGTGCTCGCTGATGGGGTTCTCATAGTCGAGCTTCACCGTCCAGCGGCGGTTGTTGATGTGCATGGGGCGATACTGGTAGTTATACACGGTAGGCATATCGCCTGTGATATAGTCGGTAGAGTCCTGATACACATTGTCATCATCGCTCTTCCACTTGCTCAGTCCCACCACAAAGTCCAGATAGTGCTTGTCGGTGAAGTTGTGGCGGTAGTTGAACTCTCCGTAGAGCATATCCATATTGCCTATGCCCGATGTGCGTCGGGTCATGATGCGGTCGGGGGTACTGCTGCCTGTAGTGCCATACTGGTAGGGCGTGAGCGACCAGTTCTTGTGGCGTCCGTCCATAATCATACCACTCAGAGAGATGTCGTCTTTCTTGGTGGCGTGCCACGTGATGCCAGCCCGCGAGAAGATGCCGTTGCCCATGCGGTCGTTGTCGGCGGCATAGCGCTGATACTGCGAGGTCTGGGGGAAATACTGCTCGCTCTGGCTGTGTCCGCGGTTCTTGCGGTGGCGGTAGCCCACGTTGAGATAAGCGTCCAGCTTGCCGCTGTTCATATTGATGTTGAAGCTCGTCGTAGCGCCGCCGCGGGTGTCGGCACCCGCCTCTACCGAACCGTAGTAGCCTGCCTTGCGGTCTTTCTTCAGCACGATGTTGATGATACCCGCCGAACCTTCAGCCGAGAATTTGGCCGAGGGGTTGTCGATGATTTCTATGCGCTCGATGCTCTCTGCGGGCAACTGCTGCAATATCTGCGCGCGGTTGTCGCTGGTCAGACCGCTGGCCTTGCCGTTTATCCACACCTCTACGCTCTCATTGCCGCGCAGCGAGATATTGCCGTCGTTGTCTACTTCGACCGAGGGGATGTTGTCCAGCACGTCTGAGGCAGCCTGGCCCGAATTGGATACCAGCTGGCTCACGTCAAACGACTTGCGGTCTACCTCCAGTTTCATCGTGGCGCGCTGCCCCGTCACCTTTACTTCCTTGAGCATGTGGGCGTCTTCAGCCATGTAGAGCACGGCATACGACACGGTGGGCGCGGCAGCCGTGATGGCAAATGTGCGCCTTATCGACTTGTAGCCCAGGTATGACAGCTGTGCCACGTACTTGCCTTCCTTCAGGTTGCGCACGGCAAACTTGCCGTCGGCGTCGGATATGGCGCTGCCTATGATTTTGGTAGTGTCGCTCTGGGCTACCACCAGAATGTTGACAAATTCGAGTGGGGTGCTGTGGGCCTTGTCCAGTATGCGGCCCTTCATCACTCCCTGCGCCATGATGGTCATCGTGGCGAGGGCGAACAATAATAATATGTATAGTCGTTTCATACAATCTATTTGATGCATTTGGCGTACCAATGGTTTAACGCGCCAAAAGAAAAATCGATATTTTTTCTTATATTTTGATTAATATGCTTACCTTTGCAGTTGCGTTGGTCCCGTAGTTAAATGGATAGAACGGAGGTTTCCTAAACCTTTGATCCGAGTTCGATTCTCGGCGGGACTACTACACATGAAAGAGGATGAACCTTCATGATGGAGGGGTCCATCCTCTTCTTGTTTTATCCCTTCCGGGCTGTGGGGCTACAGCTCGCGCGAACCCTTGAGGTGCTCTTCGGGCCAGAGATGCTTGGCATAGGTGTAGCCCTTGAGCTCATAGATGGCGCGCAGACACTCCACACGCTTCACAAAGCTCTTGAAGTTCTTCTGTGCGGGCTGCATCCACTGCACCTCGCTCAGCGCACCCATTCTGGGCAGCACCTGATACTCAGCCAGAGACTCGGACACGATGTACTCGCTCCACAGGTTGGCCTGCACGCCCAGGATATGCTTGCCGGCTTCTGCCGGAGTGACTTCGGGGATGGGCTCAAAGCTGTAGGTCTTCTCTATAGGCAGGTCGCCGCCGATGAGCAGAGGCTCGTTGTGGTTGTTGGCGGTCTGGTAGTAGTCGAAGTAGGCGTGGCTGTTGGGCGTCATGATGACGTCGTGACCCAGAGCGGCTGCTTGGGCGCCGGGCTCGGCTCCGCGCCATGACATGATGGTGGCCGACTGGTCTACGTTGCACTCCAACAACTCGTCCCAACCGATGATCTTGCGGCCTTTAGCAGCCAGATACTTCTGCACTTCGGTGGCGAAGTATCCCTGCAGACGGTCTTCCTTGCTCTGCTTGTTGCCAGCCACGATACCCTTGTCGCTTATCATCTGCTGGCACTTGGGGCATTTCTCCCAACGCATCTTGGGAGCCTCGTCGCCGCCGATGTGTATGTACTCGGAGGGGAAGAGGTCGCACACCTCGTCGAGCACGTCCTTGATAAACTGATAGGTCTTGGGATTGCCGCCACAGAGGATGTCGCGGTACACGCCCCAGTAGTGGCCCACCTCATAGGGACCGCCGGTGCAGCCCAGTTCGGGATAGGCGGCAAGTGCTGCCAGCATGTGGCCGGGCATGTCTATCTCGGGGATGATGGTGATATAGCGGTCGGCAGCATACTTCACGATGTCGCGCACCTGCTCCTGGGTGTAGAAGCCGCCGTAGCGCACGTGGTCGTCTACATCGGAGTTGCGGCCCACGGTGGTACCGCTGCGCCATGCGCCCACCTCGGTCAGACGCGGATACTTCTTGATTTCGATGTTCCATCCCTGGTCTTCGGTCAGATGCCAGTGGAAGCGGTTCATGTTGTGCAGCGCCAGCATGTCGATATACTGCTTGACAAAGTCGGCAGAGAAGAAGTGGCGCGAGCAGTCGAGGTGCATGCCGCGATAGGCGAAGCGGGGTGCGTCGTTGATGACCACGGCGGGCAGTGTCACCTCTTCGGCCTGGGCCAGCACGGGCAGACTCTTGCGCAGGGTCTGTATGCCGTAGAAGACGCCCTGGGCTGTGGCGCCGCTGATGGTGATGCCACGGGCAGATACCTCGATGTGGTAGCCTTCGGCCTCCTTCATCTTGGCGTCGGTGCGCAGCACGATGTTGCCGCGCTGGTTTTTCTTGTCGGCCACGGCGGTGGTGAGTTTCATTCCTGTCTTCTCAGCGATATACTCTGCCAGGAATGTGGCGTTGCGCGCCATGTCGGCGTCGCCCAGATACACTATACGGGTCTCGCCGTTCAGCCTGTACGCGCCGCCCTTGGTTGCGGCAATCTCTCTTGGCAGCGGTACTACCCTATAGTCGGCATTGGCGGCTGCGGCAGTGAGGCCCAGCGCCAAGGCCAGTGTCATCATTACTTTTCTCATTATACTGTAGTTTGGTTATTTTACGATTTTGTCTTCCATCTTCCAGTCCATGATACGGCTTATCTGCGGTATCAGCTTCATGGCTATCTTGCGATGGCCCTGGTAGTTGGGGTGGCCGTCGGCGCCATAGTCGCGTCCGTCGCGCAGCACCTCGAGCATGGGTTCGGCAAAGTAGACCTGCTTGTCGTCATAGCAGCGCTCGCGCAGGATGGGGAAGCAAGCCTGCAGATATTTGCGGGCAGAGTGGGGCATGATGCAGAGTATGGGCACGTTGCCGTAGTGGCTGCGCAGACTCTTGATCATCTTGACATAGTTGCCCACATACTGGTCGGGAGTGGGAGTGACCTCGCGCGAGAAGTCGTTGGTGCCGAGATTGATGAGCACGATGTCGGGGCGGTATGCCTTGAAGTCATATTCCACCGTCTTGTCGTTGTCATACACCTTGGTGTGGCGGTCCAGCATGCTGTAGTCAGAGCGCTGCTTCTTGTCGCCGTAGTTGCGCACCATGCCCTGTCCCGAGTGTGCCTGGATGGCATAGTCGGTGTCGAAGTAGCGGGCTATGAGGCAGCCGTAGGCGTGGTCCACGTTCTCGGTCTCTATCTTGAAGTGCTCGTTCTGCGTGGGCGAGTCAGAGCCGTAACCGCAGGTGTAGCTGTCGCCGAAGATTTCTATCATGCGGCTCTTGCGCTCCACGGCCTTGAGCCGCGCACCTTTGGCACCGTAGAAACCGTGGATGGTGGTGATGCCGTTGCCCTCGCAGGCACGCTGCAGACGCAGACGGTGGGTACCCTTGCCCAACTTCTCTGCCAGCACGATGCGCTGGTGGCTCAGACTGTCGGCAAATATCTTCTGGGTCCACTCTCCGTCGATGAATACGTTGAAGTAGCAGGGACGGGTGCTGCTCATGTCTACGGCGATGGTGCCGCCGGTGAAGTCGGTCTGCGCATATACGCCTATCCAGTCGAAGCTGACGCTGCCGTCAGCATGGGCGAGGGTGCGTCCGGTATAGGTCACGCCCTGGGTGATGAGTCGGGTGTAGTCTGTCTTCTGCGCCATGGCCTGGAGCATCAGCACCAGCAGGCACAATAATAGTCCATGTCTTTTCATGTGGTTTCTTGCTTTATGTTGTGATTGATTACTGTATGCTCAGGAGCGAGAGTGCCATCACGATGTAGCGCCCCAGCCGCTCGTTGAGCATCTGCAGGGCGTGCTTGATGTGATACTTCACCGTGTTGACCGATATGCCCAGTTCGAGGGCTATCTCGGCATGCTTCTTGCCGGCAAAGCGGCTCAGCTCAAACACCGTGCGACATTCCAGAGGCAGGGCGGCTATGGCTTCGTCCAGCTTCTCTGCCAGCTCCTTGTCCAGCAGCTGGCCCAGCGGCTGTTCGCCGTTGCCCGTCACCATGGTTTTGTCTGAAGAAGGGGGGATGGCCTCGGTGGCGATTTCGTATTTCTCGCGGTTCTTGCGCAGATGGTCGAGACAACTGTTGCGCACGCAGCGGATAAGATAACTGCGCAGCGACACTTCGACCTCTATGCGCTCGTGGTTTTCCCAGAGATGGAACATCACGTCGCCCACCACCGACTCGGCGAGATAGTCGTCGCGCAGATAGCGGCTGGCAAAGTGGCAAAGCACCTGATAGTGGGTATCATAGAGATACTTGAAAGCCTTTGTATCTCCTTTGCGCAAACCGTTTACTACCAATTTCTCCGAATAGTCCATCGTGTATACAAAATAACCGCCGAAGCAGCATGCAAATATACAACAATAATTTTGTATATCAGCCACTGTCGGCGGTTATTTTATGTTGGGTGCTATAGTTTTTACTCTACGACAACCTCGTCGATAAAGAACCATGCCGGGTAGCCCACTCCGTAGTGCCAGGGAGGACATACGCCGATGGTCTCAATCTTGACGCGCACATAGCGGGCGGTTACGGGCTGGGCGGCGGCCACGGTGCCGGGGATAAACTTGACCTGTATGTCTTTGTCTTCGGCAAAGTCGATGCGGCCCATGTCGGTAAAGGTCTTGTTGTCCATCGAGTACGAGTAGCTGATGCTCTTGGGCAGCAATACCCATGCGCCCAGCTGCTGCAGGAAGTCGGTGGTGACGGTGCTGAAGGTCTTGGCCTCGCCCATGTCGAGCACGAAGTCGGCGTCGCGGCCTTCCCATCCTACCCAGCTTTCCACAAAGGTAGTGCCGCCATAGAGTCCGTCGGTCAGGGCCTTGTCGGCGATGGGCTGGTAGGCCTTGTCGGGAGCGCTGTGCCATATCACCTTGGCGCCGGAAGCCTTGTTGGTGTCTGGGTGGGGCAGGAAACGCTTCTTGTAGAGGTCGCAGTAGTCGTCGTAGCGGTTGTTGCGCTCGTTGAGGCTGGTGATGCCGTACTTGGCACACTGCTCACGGAATATCTCGAGCTTGCGGCTGGTGGCTTCGGCGTCCTGACCGTTCTTGGTGCGGGTTATCTCCAGCTCGCTGTAGCGCAGAGGCAGACGAGCGGTCTGGACACGGGCAAGTAGGGTGCTGTCGCCGGCCACGGCAGCCTCGGCCTGGTCGAAAATCTCGGCATAGACCTTCATCAGACGGTCGTTGAGCATGCCGTTCTTGTGGGATATGGGTGAGTCATATATCCACAGCGGTGTCGACGATGACAGCAACGCTCCGGTGAGCATCATCTGGTACTTATATATATAAGGTGCAGCTGCGCCATAGTATCCCTTCATGAATGTGCGCATCAGCGAGTCGGCGTTCTGATAGGGGTCCCACATGAGTTTGGCTATCATGTAGGCACGCATCTCGCCGAAGTCGGTACCGCGCTGGCGCCCGCCGTTGATTTGCTCGAATATCATGGTAGCGTGGTGCTCCTTGAAGAGCTGTATGTTCTTCTGGATGATGTGGAAGTTGGGGAAAGGAGCCACCATGTTGTCAAAGTTGATGCCGTAGTCCCATACGAAGATGTTGTTGCTGATTTTGCTCCAGCCCTCGAGCGCCCGCATGAAGTCGCGGCCCGACTCGTTGTCGGTCAGAGGCACCTCGCGCTTGCAGTCTATGTCGCAGAGCATGATGTTGACGTTGGGCAGCGGTTTTACATGCTTGGGTGGGTGCATGCTGTACAGGTAGGCGAGGGTAGAGAACTGCTTGTCGGGGAAGCGCTTGGCGAGCTTGTTGACAAAGCGGATAAGATTGCCCGAGGGGGCACCCTCGTACTCCTCTATCTTGGCGCAGGCCTCGCAGTGGCATTGGGTGTTGTTGCCGTCGTTCTGGCTTACGCTAATCATCTTCATGCCGGGGTTGGCCTTGAAGATAGAGTCTATCTTCTGCACCGCCAGCTCGTAGACCTCAGGATTGGAGAGACACCACTGGCTGTGGCTTCCAGGGCGGCGCTTGCCGTTGATGAACGAATAGTATTCGGGGTGCTTCTCGCCGTAGACCGACGAGGGGAGGATGCGGTTGAAGGTATGCACCCACAGATTGCCTGCAAACTCGTCCTGACTGTTCTCCAGGCGGAACCAGCGCTCAAAGTCGGGGTCCTGGCAGCCGTAGCTGTGGGTCTGGCGGAAACGGAAGGCGGGCTTGTCGCTCATCTCGATTTCGGGCAACTCGATGTTGGCTGAAGGGGTGAGCGTGTAGGCCTTGTAGGCATAGTAGCTTACGCCCATATAGCGCTCCAGCAGAGTTACCACGCCATAGACGGCACCCTTGCCGCCACCGGTCTTGATGTGCAGCGCGCCGTTTTTGCAGACGAGCTCAAAGCCGTCCTCGGCGGGAGTGGCTGCGGCTTCGCCTATCACGATGGCGCCACCTTTGGCCTTGGCGGGAGCTATCTCCAGCTGTGCTCCTGAAATCTTGTTGACAAACCGCGCCAGCATGTCGGCTGCTTCGCGGTTAACACTGTTGTCTTCGGCCAGCACGATATACGCCTTGGCCTTACCCTTGCTCACCATGGTCATCTGTGCAAAGGCTGCCGACGTCATCATTACCAGTGCCGCCAGCAGACCCAGTCTGCGATACATTTTCATTGTCTGTTGTTTAGATTGTTAATAGCTATACCTTTGTATTGGTTTACAAAGGTACTCATTTTGAGTGGCACAGGCAATTTTTTCATGGTTTTTTGCTCGATTGTCGGTTTTTTCATTTACCTTTGCATCCGCATTCGGGATGTAGCGCAGTTGGTAGCGCACTACGTTCGGGACGTAGGGGTCGGGCGTTCGAGTCGCCTCATCCCGACCAATGCCAGTCAGGCGGAGAGTCAGTAGAGACCCTCCGCTTTTTTGTTCTGCCTGGTTGCCGTCATCTGCCTCCGCCGCCTCGGAGCCGCCTCGGCTGTCTCTCAGCCAGCCGCCAGCCTCACGCCACCAGTATTCCCTTCTCTTCTGCTCTCCGCCATTCCCGTGCCCGAAACCTTCAGTGCTATAACCGACCGAGTTCTTCCCGAAATAACAGCATGGAAGTCGCGTATGCTTGACCCCGTGTATGCTATTTGCTGGCTTGATGCCATTCACTACAAGGTGAAGGACGATAAGGGTCGTGCAGTCACTCGTGCAATATACGATATCTTAGGTATAAACAAGTCTGGCTACAAGGATCTTCTTGGTATGTATATATATGAGAGTGAAGTTGCTAACTTCTGGCTTGATGTAATGACCGACCTTCAGAACCGTGGTGTACGTGATATTCTGGTTTGTTGCGTAGACGGTCTTAAGGGATTCCCTTACGCAATCCAAAGTGTATTCCCAGAAACCTCCGTTCTGCTATGTGTAGTCCACCAAATCCGCAACTCAATCAAGTATGTAGGAAGCAAGCATCAGAAAGAGTTTCTGAAGAATCTCAAGACCGTATACGGTGCCGTAAGCAAGGATTCCGCATTGGCACAGCTTGACATGGTTGATGAAAAATGGGGTGAGATGTACCCTATAGTTATCAAATCCTGGCGCGGCAACTGGGAGCGTCTTACGGAAAATTTTAGTATACTCCTGCAATCCGCAAGATTATCTACACAACCAATACGGTTGAGGGCTATCATCGTCAGGTGCGCAAAGTAACAAAGAACAAGGGTGTATTCCCGTCAGTCACCGCACTTGAAAAGTTTGTGTATCTTGCCTATCGATACATTAGTGGGAAATGGACTATGCCCCTGTCTAATTGGGCACTGATATCACAACAACTTGCTATAAAAATTGGAGATAGGTTCAAGATTATGTAACTTTGTCTGTGAAAGGCTCCTCTTATTTGTGTGCAGATATGAAATCTGCACACAAATAAGAGGGAAAGAATAAAAAATCAGAGCCGTGACACAGTTCTGTTTACATTACCGCGTTCAAGGCACCTAATGTTGGGATATCGATGACTCCTTGTATTGCTCGGGTACGGGTGCGGTGTTGATTGAACATCGTACACTACCTAATTTATTGTGTAATAATTAGTTAAGTGCTGCTTAGTGAGGTGTGCGGTAAAATCAAAACTATGTTTCTACAACCTTGTAGTCGGAGACTCTTAATCCCGATTATTGTTTACTGGAAGCTGCTTTCCATTCATCATAGATATGGCTAAAGATAGCTACGCCATCATTCAGTTGCTTCCTAGCTAAAGACTTATCTTTGTTCCACCATTCAAGAATGTAATTCTTCAGTCCCTCATATTCCTTTTGATCCTTGAATTGTCGATCCAGGCTTCCCATTTTGCCAAGCGTTGCATTGTAAAGAATAAATGCCCTTTTCTGTCCATTAGGCTTCAGTGCATACCAAGTAGCCCAAGAGTTTCCTGTGTTTATGCCATTGCCAGGCAGAAATACGTGAACTTGATAGACAGATGCATTCTTGCCGCGGTAAAGGAGTTCCATAAGGCGATCCTCTTTTACAGCCCTAATCGAATTACGTGCTATCGTTTGGCAATGTTCCCACACTTCGCCTTCAGGGTGTTCCTCTGTGAGTGCAAGCCATTCCATCTTGGCTATTTTCTCAGCATCGTACTTCTTGGCTTTTTTGCCATCTGGATTCTCGGCAAGTCTTACTTGATATTCTAACGCCCACCCCATGTACTTCTTAGGAATGTAGCCCTCTATCTGTTTGCCATCCATCATAGTGAGGCGAACATGACGCATTTCTGGGTCGTCATTCTTGCGAGCGTGTACAGCTATCGCTACCATCATTACTGCTATGAGCAGCCAAAACTTCATTGCTTTCATAATGCTTCCTTTTAGTTGTTATTTATTGTTTGCCATCTAATACTTCTATCACTCGTTGTATCATAGAACTTCGGTTGTGTTCACCTGGTCCAATGAGTTTCTTTTCCCATTCCTGCGAAAGTCCTACACAGTGGCAAAGTTCTCGGATAAAGGATTTGTCGCATTTCTTATAGGTATCTCCCAAACATATAAGTTTGCCATCAGTCTGTCTGATATAGAAGTCGCAAGCCGTCTTGCTTGGGATGAAAAACATTGCTGCTGCTGTGTTACATTGCCAAGCTTTCATTCCTCCCATGTCCGTCACGGAATAACCTTGGGAGGCATAAATATAGACTTGCAATCGTGGGTGGTTAACATATAGCCAGCTCCATCCCACATTTTCCAAGGGAACAAGTGTGCGTACGTTTTGCTTGGAGGTGGCATTCCACACCACTACAGAATCAATGTTGGCGAAAGGTATCACATCGCTAGTGCATTGGCGAGAAAAAAAGTTTCTATAAACTTGAACATCCTTTTTCTTGCGTGGCAAGTCTATTCGGTCATTACTTTCATAGAGTTGCTGGATACCATTCTTTAGGTACACTCGTCCCTCGCATGATTGAGCTTGCATGCTAATAGTTCCCATATAAGCAAGCAAAATGCTAATGATGAGATATATTCGCCTCAAATATACCTCCTCATGCACGGCATTTTTGATCTCTCGGATGGTCTTGTCATTGGAAAAACGCCAACCTTCTATTTCTTCAAATTTGCACATAAGCAATTCCTCTTGATAATTATACAAATATACGAGGAAACTTTCTGATTACCAAATGAATTAACCATTTTAATAAAAGCACGCTTCCTTTCGGGGGTGTGCCCACTACCTCCACAAGATTTATGATTATCACTGGTGGCTCGTGTCGTCCGATATGGGTTTGCGTGCCTTTGTTGCGTGGTCGTGGTAATGGTGGTCAGGTAGATAGCAGGGGAGGTAGGAGTGATGGCGCTGGCGGAGAGGATGCGAGCAGCGAGAGATGCGTGTGCCGGAGTGATAGGGGTATAAACAAAAAGGAGCAAAGATGTGGTAATCTTCGCTCCTTTTTGTTTCGGATTAACGTCAACGACATTATTTGCCGTGGTGCTCGTCAGAAACGGTTAACTTTTTGCGACCATGAGCACGGCGAGAAGCCAATACGCGGCGGCCGTTCTTTGTTGCCATTCTCTCACGGAAGCCGTGCTTGTTTACACGACGACGGTTGTGTGGCTGAAATGTTCTTTTCATCTTATGCTTATCTTTTATTTGTTATTATTTCTGTCTCTGAAACGGCTGCCGTCTCCCTGGCCATGATGCCGGTGGAAGCATAGACGCCTTTTTGGGTTGCAAAAGTACGCATAATTTTTGAAATAACAAAGAAATCAGACATTTTTCGGTCAGAATTAGATGTTTTTTTATAAAAAAGTAGTAACTTTGCACCGCTTTTAGCAGACAACAACATTATAATAACAATATGATTAACTCACAGGAAATCAAAATCGGTACTTGCATCCGCATGGATGGCAAGATTTGGACTTGCATCGACTTCCAGCACAGAAAGCCGGGTAAGGGTAACACAGTAATGATAACCAAGCTGAAGAATGTTGCTGACGGCCGTGTGCTTGAGCGTACATTCCAGATTGGTTTCAAGCTCGAGGATGTTCGCGTGGAGCGTCGTCCTTACCAGTATCTTTATGAGGATGCCACAGGCCGTATCTTCATGAATCAGGAGACTTTCGAGCAGATTCCAATCCCTGCACACCAGATTACCGGTGTGGAGTATATGAAGGAAGGTGATGTGGTAGAGGTTGTAACCGATACAACTGACGGCACTATCCTGCTCGCCGAGATGCCTGTAAAGACTACTCTGAAGATTACTCACAGCGAGCCCGGCGTAAAGGGTAACACCGCTACCAACGCCACCAAGCCCGCTACTCTCGAGTCGGGTGCCACCGTGCGCGTGCCTCTGTTTATCAACGAGGGCGAGACCATCCTGGTCGATACCCGTGATGGCAGCTATCTGGGTCGTGTAAGCGAGTAATCGCGCAGCACCCTATACTTTTGTGACAACCTATATCTCCGGGGCCACCATGGTGGGTGTTCTGAGATATAGGTTGTCTGCGTTTCAATACCATCAATCCTATCTGTACTACTGACATGAAATATAGTTTTATCATACCCGTCTACAACCGTCCCGATGAGGTCGACGAACTGCTCGACAGCCTTACGCGCCAGGAGTGTCGTGACTTTGAGGTGGTGGTGGTCGAAGACGGGTCGGCAGTGCCTTGCCGCGACGTGTGCGACCGATATGCCGACAGGTTAGACCTGCACTATTATAATAAGGAGAACTCGGGCCCTGGCCAGAGCCGCAACTATGGTGCGGAGCGGGCGCAGGGAGAGTATCTCATCGTGCTCGACTCCGACGTGGTGTTGCCTCCGGGCTATCTCTCGGCGGTAGATGCCGAACTGGCAGAGCGCGAGTGCGATGCTTTTGGCGGTCCCGACAGTGCCCATCCGTCGTTTACTCCGGTGCAGAAAGCCATCTCCTACTCGATGACGAGCTTCTTTACCACCGGCGGAATACGTGGCGGCAAGAAGAAACTGGACAAATTCTATCCCCGCTCGTTTAATATGGGCATCCGTCGTGATGTCTATGAGCGTCTGGGTGGTTTCTCGCGTATGCGCTTTGGTGAAGACATCGACTTCTCTATCCGTATCTTCAAGGCAGGATGCCGCTGCCGCCTTTTCCCCGCAGCCTGGGTGTGGCACAAGCGCCGTACAGACTTCCGCAAGTTCTGGCGGCAGGTCTACAATAGCGGTATCGCGCGCATCAACCTCTACAAGAAATATCCCGAGAGCCTCAAGCTCGTCCATCTGCTGCCTATGGTCTTCACCGTGGGTGTGGCGCTGTTGGCGGTGATGGCTCTGGTGGGAGCAGGGGTATGGGCGGCTTGCCCGCAGACCGCTGTCGGACCATGGCTCATGGCGTTGGCACTGGCTCCGCTGGTGCTCTATTCGCTCATCATCTGCATCGACGCCACCCGCTCGGCGCGCAGTCTGCGCGTGGGTGTGCTCAGCATCGCCTCGGCATTCATCCAGCTCACGGGCTATGGCTGTGGCTTCCTCTCGGCGTGGTGGAAGCGCTGTGTGTGTGGCAAGAGCGAGTTCAGTGCTTACGATAAAACCTTCTATAAATGACCTCCGGCAGTCTGAGCATCAACCAGTGGGCAGAGGAAGACCGTCCGCGTGAGAAGCTGGCCCGCCTGGGAGCGTCGGCGCTGAGCAATGCCGAGCTGCTGGCCATCCTCATCGGGTCGGGCACTCCCGAGAAGAGCGCTGTAGACCTGATGAAGGAGATACTGGCCGACTGTGGCAACAATCTCAACCAGCTGGGCAAACTCTCGCTTGCCGAGCTGCAGCGATACAAGGGCGTGGGATTGGCCAAGGCGGTGACCATTCAGGCCGCCTGTGAAATGGGCCGTCGCCGACAGGTGTCGCGGCCCGAGGAACGCCCGCGCATGGACAGCGCCGACGCCATCTATCGCGAGATGCATCCCCGTATGCAGGACCTCGATGTCGAAGAGGCGTGGGTGGTGCTGGCCAACCAGTCGTTCAGGCTCATCAAGGTGCTGCGGCTGAGCCATGGCGGCATCAGCGAGACGGCGGTCGATGTGAGGGTGGCACTCCGCGAGGCTCTGCTCTGCAATGCCACCGTGATGGCGCTCTGCCACAACCATCCCAGTGGCAACTGCCATCCCAGCCGCGATGACGACCGCATTACCGACCTCATGCGCAAAGCCTGTGAGACCATGCGTATCAGACTGATAGACCATGTCATCGTCACCGATGGCGCCTACTACAGTTATCGCGAGGAAGGCAAACTGTGAGGACCCACTTGCCGCGGGGCGGAAGAATATCAGTGGGGCTGGCTGAGCCATCGGCTTGGTCGTAGTCTATATAAAGAAGATGCACAACATGCTGCTGGCAGCGCGTTGTGCATCTTTTTCGTATGGGTCGATTGTCGCCGTGGCGACCAGGGTGACAGCGTCAGTTAATCTGCTTGTAGAACTCCTGCTGGGCGGCAAGCAGAATATCGAGCACTCTGGGGATAATGTCGTCAAAGACGGGCGTGCTGTCTATCAGCAGCTCGGCAGAGAGCCACACATTGTCGTTGACGATAGTGGCTTTGACCACCTTCATCGAGACGCTCACCGCGTTGGTGGCTTCGAGGACGCCGGCGCGGTTGTCTTCGGTCACGTCAAAGACGCCCGGCATGACCAGACGCAGGAAGGTCTCGTCGTTGTCGCTGCCCATGAATATGAAGTTGCGCATCTGGTACTTGAAGAAGATGTCGTTGTCTTCGTCCTGCTCGTATTTGAAACCTTGTGAGCTGAGGAACTCTTTCATTAAATCTACATTTGTCATAATTTTTGGGTTTTGGTTGTTAGGATGTATATGGTTTATTGTTCTCTTGCTTCTGTCAGGCGTTGAAACCTATGCGCGGGCGTTCCATGTTGCGGCGCTCCACTCCCTGCATCTTCTCTTCTATCTCCTTGTACATATTGACCATCTCGGGGCGTATCGAGGGCCGCGTGTTGCGGATGGAGGTCTCGAGCAGCTCCTGGCTGATGAGCTGGTTGGTGAAGGCTGCCGTCATGGCGGCGTCGTTCACGATGTAGGCGATGTCGCTGGCTATGTATCCGTCGGACAGCTCAGCCAGATGCTGGGCGTCGATGGCTGTCTCGTCGTAGGGGCGGTCCTTGAGGTGGAGCATGAACATCTCCTTGCGCGCGTCGAGGTCGGGCAGCGGCACGTAGATTTGCTTGTCTATGCGGCCGGTACGCAGCACAGCCGGGTCTATCTTGTCGGGGCGGTTGGAGGTGGCGATGACAAAGATGCCCTTCTTGGAGCAGTTGTTGAGCTGGCTCAGAAACTCGTTGACTTCGCCCGACATGCTCGTGTTGTCAATGTTGGAGCGGTTGGGGACCAGCGCGTCAAACTCGTCGAAGCACAGCACAGACGGTGCTTTTTCCTGTGCCTGCTTGAAGAGACTGCCTATCTTCTCCTGCGAACCGTGGATGTAGATGCTCGCCAGGTCTGAGGTCTTGACCATGAGGAAGTTGAAGCCCGTCTCTTCGGCGAATTTTTCTGCGAAGAACGTCTTGCCGCATCCGGGAGGACCATAGAGCAGCATGCCATTGGGTGGCGTGAGCTTGTAGCGCTCTGCCAGTTCCTTGTTCTTGATGACAAAGATTACGCGCTGGTAGAGCATGTCCTTGAGTTCCTTCATGCCGGCGATGTCGGCAAATCCGTTGCCCTTCTGCTGCTCCACGCTGAACGTTACGGCGTTGGGGTTGTCTTCCGCCTGCTGGGTGGTGGGGCCGGAGGATTGTCCCGGTGCATTGGCACCAGTGGTCTCCTGACAGGGTTTGCCGTCGATGAGGCTGATGATTTCCTCGACCGACTTGAAGCGGTCTTCGTATTTCACCGCCAGACCCTTCTGCAGGATGCGGGTGGTCTTGTCGTCGAGGTCTACACCCTCGAGCGAGAGCTGTTCTGACTTGCGCTTCTCCTTGATGAGCGTGAAGCGGCGCGCTCTGGTCATGCCCTCGGTAAAGGTCATCTCCCACGGAGCCGCGCCGAAGAGCATGGTGTAGAGGACGGCCGTGGCAGAGAAGATGTCGCTCTGCTCGTCGTAGAGGCCCATGAAGGTCTCGTTGGCGCAGTATTCCACCTCCAGGTCTGCCACCTCAAAGGGTGTCTTTCCATTGCATCGCGGCGCTGTGTGCCCCATATCGATGATTTCGGGAATGCCTCCAGCCACCTTGGAAAGCATGATGTTGCGGGGAGTGATGTCGTTGTGGCACAGGCCTTGACGGTGCAGGTAGCCGAGGCCGTTGAGAATACCTCTATATATATTCAGGGCGGTGTCGGCATCCATCCTGCCTTCGCGGGCGAGCTTGTCCATCAGCACGTCGCCGGTGAAATAATTGGTGACGAAGTAGTGGCACTCTCCGCAGTCCAGGTGGACCTTGCCCGAATCGATGAAGGAGACGATGTTTTCATTGACAAGTTTCTTGCAGCGCTCGATGGTGTAGACCTCGTGCGTGGCAGTGTCCATGAGGCGCTCTGGAGTCTTCTTGAGGATATACAGCTTGAGAAAATAGATGTTGTCGTTGTCGTCTATCACACGGTAGGTCTCGGTATATTCGTTCTCCTTGATGAGGCTTTGGGCAAGGTACTTGTCAAGTCTTGCGTTCTCTTTCAGTACACTCATAGTTCAGTCGTTAGGTTTGGTGTATAGTATTTCAGATGACAGCCATAGCCGATGGCCGATGGCTATGGTTACAAAATTAAGACAATTTCCGTTAATGCCAAACTTATCTTCCGCTTTTTTTGACTATAGGCAGGGAAAATGTCATCTTTTCCGCCCGTCTCGCGGCTGGACACAAAAACGCCGCAGGCGTTCCTCATCACTGAGAATGTGCCTGCGGCTATAATCTTGAAAACGAAATCGGGTTTATTTGAGCACGCCAAGTTCCTTGCCCACCTTGATGAAGGCGGCGATACACTTGTCGAGCTGCTCGCGGGTGTGGGCGGCAGAGAGCTGTACACGGATGCGGGCCTCGCCCTTGGGCACTACTGGATAGTAGAAGCCTGTGACGTAGATACCTTCCTCGAGCAGACGGTTGGCATAGCGCTGAGAGAGCGGCGCGTCGTAGAGCATCACGGCGCAGATGGCGCTCTGGGTGGGCTTGATGTCAAAGCCGGCAGCCTGCATCTTGTCGCGGAAGTAGTTGACATTCTCTACCAGATGGTCATGGATGGAGTTGTCTTCCTTGAGCATCTTGAACACCTCGAGACTGGCGCCGATAATGGCGGGAGCCAGCGAGTTGGAGAAGAGGTAAGGACGGCTGCTCTGGCGCAGCATGTCGATGATTTCCTTGCGGCCGGTGGTGAAACCGCCGAGGGCGCCACCAAACGACTTGCCCAGTGTGCCGGTATAGATGTCTACGCGGCCATAGGTATTGCACAGTTCGCTCACGCCGTGACCGGTAGCACCTACCACGCCAGCCGAGTGAGACTCGTCGACCATGACGAGGGCGTCGTATTTTTCAGCGAGGTCGCAGATCTTGTCCATCGGAGCCACGTTGCCGTCCATCGAGAATACACCGTCGGTACAGATGATGCGGAAGCGCTGGGCCTGAGCCTCCTGCAGACACTTCTCAAGCTCAGCCATGTCGGCGTTGGCATAGCGGTAGCGCTTGGCCTTGCACAGGCGCACACCGTCGATGATAGAGGCGTGGTTGAGGGCGTCGGAGATGATGGCGTCTTCCTCGGTGAGGAAAGAGCCGAAGAGACCGCCGTTGGCGTCGAAGCAGGCGGCATAGAGTATGGTGTCCTCGGTATGGAAGTAGTCGCTGATGGCAGCCTCAAGTTCCTTGTGGATGTCCTGAGTACCACAGATGAAGCGAACCGAAGACATACCGAAACCGCGACGGTCCATCATCTGCTTGGCACCCTCGATGAGGCGGGGATGGTTGGACAGACCGAGATAGTTGTTGGCACAAAAGTTAAGCACTTCTTCGCCCTTGACCTGGATGGCAGCACCCTGGGGGCTCTCGATGATGCGTTCTTCTTTGTAAAGGCCTGCGCTCTTGAGATTTTCCAAAGTGGCGCAGAGCTGTTCTTTGATTTTACCGTACATGTTTGTTCACGTTTTAGTTCTTGTTAGACTACAAAATAACGCATTATTTTCGACAAATAAAAGCGTTTGCCTGTTTTTTTTGTTAATCTGCGGGTAAAAAGGTTTTTTTATGGCTTTTTTGTCCTTAGTCTCAAAAAAAATTAGTTAATTTGCACCCATAATTTTAAGTACTTGACACATGAAAAATATCTTGGTCATCGGCTCTACAGGCCAGATTGGTTCTGAGCTGACGCGTGAATTGAGAAAAATCTATGGCAACGACCATGTAGTAGCTGGCTATATCAAGGGCGCAGAGCCCAAGGGAGAGTTGCTGGAGAGTGGTCCGTCGGCCGAGGCTGATGTCACCAACGGCGAGATGATAGCCAGCGTGGTAAAGCAGTATAATATCGACACCATCTACAATCTGGCTGCGCTCCTGTCGGTAGTGGCCGAGTCCAAGCCTCGTCTGGCATGGAAGATAGGTATCGATGGACTCTGGAACATACTCGAAGTGGCTCGCGAACATGGCTGCGCCGTATTCACACCCAGCTCGATAGGTTCTTTTGGACCATCTACACCCAAGATGATGACTCCCCAGGACACCATCCAGCGTCCCCGCACCATGTATGGCGTCACCAAGGTTACCACCGAGTTGCTCAGCGACTATTATTTCAATAAGTATGGCGTCGATACCCGTGCCGTGCGCTTCCCCGGAGTCATCTCCTATGTCACTCCTCCTGGTGGCGGCACCACCGACTATGCTGTCGACATCTATTATTCGGCAGTTCGCGGCGAGCGCTTCGTATGTCCTATCAAGGAGGGCACACTGATGGATATGATTTACATGCCCGACGCGCTCAAGGGAGCCATCGACGTGATGGAGGCCGACCCCTCGCGCCTCGTTCACCGCAATGCGTTCAACATCGCATCGCTCAGCTTCGGTCCCGAGACCGTATACCAGGCCATCAAGAAGTACAAGCCCGACTTTGAGATGGTCTACGATGTAGACCCGCTCAAGCAGAGCATAGCCGAGAGCTGGCCAGACCGTCTCGACGATACCTGTGCGCGCGAGGAGTGGGACTGGTGTCCACGCTACGACCTCGACGCCATGACCCGCGATATGCTTGAGAAGCTCGCCATCAAGCTCGGAGTATAACGACTATACATTATATAATATATAAGATGCACAACGCGCTGCCAGCAGCATGTTGTGCATCTTTTTTTTGTTTGGGGTAAGGGTTTCGGTCTAATATCGGCGCTCTAAGAGTCCGCCGTAGGTGTTGACGCGCACTACAATGTCGGCTTCCTGTGCCCTCTCGTCAAGCGGGATGCTCACAAACGCCACCTGGGTGTAGTATTCGGGCACCCCGTTCTGGTTGTGCAGCAGCGTGAAGGTAAACTGCTCGCGGCTTCCCGTGCGTAGGGTGTCACACTTCACGCCCACGGTCTGGCGCCCCATCTCTCCGTTGTCCTTGGCACCCGCCTTGAGCGCCAGTCTCATGTTGATATAGCGCCCGGTAGTGCTGCGCCATGCGCTTTCGAGTCCAAGCGGATCGGTGCGCAGCGTGTCGGGGCGTGTGGTCTCAATAGGCCGCAACACCGGCACCGCACCGATAGAGCGTGGCTTGACGGTGGTGGCTGCGTCGTGATAGTCGTAGTAGAACAAGGCACGATACAGCGTGTCGGCCTTTGCCGCCCATTTTGCCGTAATCGTGGGCTGCAGCTGCAGCGCCTTTCCCTCGTCGGTCACCACGCGGCTTATCACGCCCTTGTCTGCCGTATATGCGTCGACCATTTCAGCCTGCATATACGAGTAGTGTCCGTCGCCCGAGTCGTAGCTGCTGCTCTCGCAAGCCGCCATCACCACTGCCATCACGCCCAGTAGCCAGTATCTCATATCACAGCCCCATTTGGTTGATAGCCGGGTTGGCATACATCTTGAGCATCTGTTCGCGCAGATAGGCATCGTCCTTGCCCTCCATCTCTATCTTGTCCAGCTGGCCCTTGAGGTAAGCCTCAAACTGTGCCTTGTCTTCAGCCGTGTAGTGGTCGGCGTGGGCAGAGTCGCCGTGCAGCAGGTCGAGCGCCACGTAGTTGTTGGGATAGAGGCGGTAGCCCGCAAATATCTGCCGGTCTATGTGGTCGGCGATGAGGCGGAAGAGCTCGGTCTTGGGCGTGTCTGCCGGGATGGTGTCGAGGTAGCTGTCTATGCAGTCGGCACACTGGTAGTGTATGTATCCCTTGTAGCCCATGATGCCGGTCTGCATGCTTGTCACGTCGTCCATCGGGCCTTTCTGCCAACTGGGGTTGTCGCGGCGCGCCTGCAGTTCGGCAGCCTTGAGATAGTCGCAAGGGTCGTACTCATAGCTTATGGCGAGGGGCACGAGGTGCAGCTGCTTCAGGCGGTCTATGATAGAGCCTTCGCCGCCCATCACCATCATCTTGAGTATGGCTTCCTGGGTGCGGTCGTTGCTGTCCTTGGCGCGGCCTTCGCGCTGGGCTATCCATACGTTGTCGTTCTTCTCGGCGATGACGAAGTGCATGTACTCGCTCAGCCGCTTGCTCGCCATCAGCATCTCGCGCATGGAGAGGGCACGCTCTACGATAAACGATTTGTTGACGCGCACCAGGTCCTTGACCCAGGGCAGCTTGAGCAGATTGTCGCCGATGGCGATTTCACATGTCGTGTTGAAGCCCGCGTCTATCAGCAGCTTGTCGAGCAGTGCCGAATCGAGCACTATGTCGCGGTGGTTGCTGATGAAGGTGTAGCGGCTGTCGGTGTCGAGCGATGCGATGTCGATGTCGCATCCCTTGCTGAGCCGCGCCAGAAGCTGTACGAGAAAACCGTAGCAGAAGGTCTTCTGGAAATCGAGGTTGTCCTTGCAGGCGTGCATCTTTTCAGCCAGCGCCTCTTTGGGCACGTCGGGGTAGAGATAGGCCAGCACGCTGCAGAACTGTTCGTTCTGGAGCAGGCGGTCAAAGACGTCCGGTAACTCGTCGGGTTCAAACGGACGGATGGGGTCAAACTGTTCAGGAATTTTCATAAGCGGAAGTTCTGTAGGTTAGAACTGGTTCTCCACAATCTCGCTCAGTACCTGGGTGATGTCGAGGCCGGCGGCGCGCACCTGCTGTGGGATGAAGCTGGTGGCGGTCATGCCGGGTGTGGTGTTGATTTCGAGCATGTTGATGCAGTCGTTGCCCTCGGCATCCTTGGTGATGATATAGTCGATGCGGATGATGCCGTTGCAGTGCAGGATGTCATAGATGCGGCTGGTCTCCTCGGCCACGGCTTTGGCGGTGGCGTCGGCTATGCGGGCAGGCGTAATCTCCTGCACCTGACCGTTGTACTTGGCGGCGTAGTCGAAGAACTCGTTGCTCGTCACCACCTCGGTAGCGGGGAATACCACCGATTTCTCCTTGGTCTTGTAGCAGCCTATGCTTATCTCTGTGCCCTGCATATAGCGCTCTATCATCACCTCGTTGCTCTCCATGAACGCCACGCGCAGTGCGGCAGCCAGCTGGTCGGGCTCTTTCACCTTCGACACGCCGAAGCTCGAACCGTCGGCAGCGGGCTTGACAAAGCAGGGCATACCCAGACGGCGTGCCACCTCGTTCTCGTCGATCTCCTCGCCACGGCGCACCAGGATACTGTCGGCCACGTTGACGCCGAAGCCTCTCAGATAGTTGTTGAGCACATACTTGTCGAAGGTCATAGCCTCGACCAGCACGCCGCTGGTGGAGTAGGGCACATGGAGCAGGTCAAAGTAGCCCTGCATCAGTCCGTTCTCGCCGGGGGTGCCGTGGATGGTGATGTAGGCGTAGTCAAATTCGACGACCTTGCCGTCGCATACGAAGGTGAAGTCGTTCTTGTCTATCTGTGCAGTGGTGTCATTGGCGAGCTGCACGTGCCAGTCCTGTCCTTTGACATCCACGATATATACATTGTAACGTTCTTTGTCGAAAAACGAATAGATGCCCTGTGCCGAGCGCATAGAGACATCGTGCTCTGATGAGTCGCCGCCGCAAACGATGGCGATGTTTCTTTTCAGTTCTTTCATCTTTATCCTTGTTTAGTTTTCTGCAAAAGTATTTTTGGTTGTTCCTGCGATAAACGTACGCCACTTCTCGATGAGCTGGCGCATGTCTTCAGGCCACTCAGACGTGAAGTCCATCTGCTTGCCCGTGGTGGGATGCACAAAGCCCAGTGTGCGGGCGTGGAGTGCCTGCCGCGGACAGAGTGAGAAGCAGTTCTGCACAAAGGCGCGGTAGGAGGCGCTGCGCTCGCCGCGCAGGATTTCCATGCCACCGTAGCGCTCGTCGGCAAAGAGGGGATGGCCTATCGACCGCATGTGGGCGCGTATCTGGTGGGTGCGACCGGTCTCGAGAATGCACTCGATGAGGGTGACATAGCCAAACCGCTCGATGACGCGGTAGTGTGTCACGGCGGGCTTGCCAATGCCCGAGTCTGGCGCAAATACAGCCATGCGCAGACGGTCTTTAGGGTCGCGCCCGATGTTGCCTTCGATACGTCCTTCGTCGTCCTTGACGTTTCCCCACACCAGGGCATTGTAGCTGCGATGTGTAGTCTTGTTGAAGAACTGCAGTCCCAGCTTGGTCTTGGCGTCGGGAGTCTTGGCTACCACCAGCAGACCGCTCGTATCCTTGTCTATGCGATGCACCAGACCCACCTCGGGGTCGTTGGGGTCGTAGCCCTCGACATCGCGCAGATGCCAGGCGAGGGCGTTGACCAGCGTACCCGTGAAGTTGCCCACGCCGGGGTGAACCACGAGACCGGCGGGCTTGTTGACCACCATCAGCTGGCTGTCTTCATAGACCACATCGAGTGGTATGTCCTCGGCCTCGATAGAGGTGTCGTGGCGCGGACGGTCGAGCATGAGCGTGACCACATCGCCCGGGCGCACGCGATAGTTGCGCTTCACGGGGCGGTCGTTGACATGCACAAAACCGGCATCGGCGGCACGCTGTATGCGGTTGCGGCTCGAGTGCTGCAGCTTTTCGAGCATATACTTGTCTATGCGCAGCGGCTCCTGACCGCTGTCCACGACAAATCTGAAGTGCTCGTAGAGCTGGGGTTCGCCTTCGAGTTCGTCTATATCTTGCAGGTTGATGTCTTCGTCTGTCATTATGCTTTATATATATAATAAGGTGTAGCCCCCGAGCCTATTCGGCTGCCGTCGGCGGAGCTTTGACCTCTTCAAATTCGTCCACCTCGCCCGCCGACTCGTTCTCGTCAAACGGGTCGATAAAGTTGATGGAGTCGGCTTCGTCTACCATGCCGTTGCCAGCCTGTACCACTATCGGGTCGTCGACAGCCACGCGGTCGCCCGCCGACACATGGCGTCCGTGTACGGTGATGCCATAGACCCAGTCCTTCTCGCCGGGCACGCGTTGGGGTGTGCCGAGCCTGAAGCCCATGGCAGAGAGTCGCGCCATAGCTTCGCGCAGCGAACTGTTGTCTATCACGTCGGGAATGGTGAGGGTTGGGGTATGCAGCGAGTTGATGGTGACATAGATTACGTGTCCCGACTTCACCTTGTCGCCCGCTGCAGGCGACTGGCTTAGGATGCAGTCGGGAGGGAGAGTCTTGACATAGCCGGTATCATTGACCACCATCACCAGATTGAGGTCGGCCATGATACGGTCGGCGTCAGCAAAGCGCTTATCCTTCAGGTTGGGCACGGTTATGGCTTCGCCATGATGGGTATAGGCGTCGAGGGCGAACTTCACCCCTATCACCAATGCCAGCACCACCAGTGCCATAGCGCAGAGGTTGCCCCACAGATAACGGCTTTTCAATTTGCCAATAATATCGGATGAATTCATCTGTCGTAATTTTCTGCACAAAGTTAGTGCAAACCGAAGACAATACAAAGAAAAAACGTATGTATTTTCATTTTGTATTGTTGAGGTGCCGCCGTAACTTATGTAAAGTTAGTGCAAACCGAAGATATTACAAAATAAATCTCCTTTATTTTTAATATTGGTGAGTTCGAGAAGGCCGCCATGGCGTTTAGCATCATCCGAAGACGCCGATAGTAATGCCAAAAGCCACTTCGCTGGCTCGTATCGTATGGCGCGGATGCGCGTTTCGGAAGGCACGGACACGCGTTTCGGAAGGCACGTACACACGTTTCGGACGATACGAGCCGGCGGAGTTGGTCAGGATATTTGTAGAGGTGGTCTCCAGCGTCGCAGAGAGGGTCAGGAGATTTGTGGAGGTCATCAGAAATTTTGTGGAGATAGTCATAATTTTCGTAGAGGTCATCAGAAAAATTGTGGCGATGGTCACGGGGTGCACAGAGTTGGTTGGTAGGGGCGCGTGGTTATCCGTGGGGTGCGATGGGTTGGTCGGTCGGGGTGTGTGGGTGTCCATGGGGTGCGATGCGATGGTCGGTCGGGGCGTGTGGTTATCCGTGGGGTGTGACGGGTTGGGTCGGTTGAGGTGTGTGGGTGTCCTTGGGGTGCGATGGGTTGGCTGGTAGGGTTGTGTGGGTGTCCGTGGGGTGTGATGGGTTGGTTGGTCGGGGCGTGTGGGTGTCCGTGGGGTGCGATGGGTTGGTTGTTCGGGGTGTGTGGGTGCCCGTGGTGTGCGGTGAGAGGATGGTGCGCACCCTTGGCAACTCTGTAGGAGTTGCGATTTCATAGCCCAGGGTTGAGGTGCGCAGCGCCTCTACCCTGGGTACAAAGATAAAAGATAAAGCTACTCTGAAGGAGTTGCGATTAGCCGTAGGCGTTACCCGCAGCGAGGTTTTCCCGGTTTATATTTTATGATAATTTTCCCATGAGGGAACGTTCTCGGGTTTGGAACATTTGATAATTTTCCCCTGAGGGTAACGCCTACGGCTAATCGCAACACTTACAGCGTTGCATGGCTGGTGGGGTGGATACCCAGGGTAGCGTGCTTCGCCCGCAACCCTGGGCTGGGGAATCGCAACACTTACAGCGTTGCTGTTGCTTGTGTAAGCCCCTCCCCGAACTCTCCCCAAGGGGCAGGAGTTCCACATCAAGCCCCATTCCAACCCTCCTAATGCCTTCTTCAAGGTGAAGGAGTTCCAACGGAAGCCCCATCCCAGCCTTCCCCAAGTGGAAGGAGCACCAACTGCTGGCCTATCCCAGCCTTCTTCAAGGTGAAGGAGTACCAACAGAAGCCCCTCCCGACCTTTCACATGGGGAAGGAGCGCCATCCAAGTGCCTTAAACACTGTGAGATGGGACTCCCGCCCTTTGGGGAGGGTTGGGGAGGGGCTTCAGTTGGGGGCGATTCTGGGGCTATTGCCCCTGGCTATGACTCTGGAAGACTACTTGCCCATGACAAACTCGAGGGTGCCACCTGCCATGATGTCTGCGTAGGTGATGTAGTTCTTCTTATACTTCTTGCCGTTGAGCTTGACCGCCTTGATGTAGCAGTCGTCGGCGCCGCGGCGGTTGGTCTTTACGGTGAAGGTCTTGCCGTTGGCGAGGGTGATGTCTGCGCGGCGCAGCTGGGGCGAGCCGAAGCTGTATACGCCCGACGCGGGGTCTACGGGGTAGAAGCCCATGCTCGACCAGATGTACCATGACGACATCTGTCCGCAGTCCTCGTTGCCCGAGTAGCCGTCGATGCGGTTGAAGTACTGCTCGGTCATCACCTTGTTGGTGTAATACTGCGCCTTGCGGTCTGCGCCGACCCAGTTGTAAAGGTATGCGCAGTGGTGGCTGGGCTCGTTGCCGTGGGCGTACTGTCCTATAAATCCGCTGGCATTGCCGCCGCCGTCGAGGTCCACTCGGGTGGTGTCGGCGAAGAGGTGGTCGAGCTCCTTCTCAAACTTCTTGTTGCCACCCATGAGTGCTATCATGTCGGGCACATCGTGGGGCACGAAGAAGTTGTACTGCCAGGCGTTGCCTTCGGCATAGGGGTGCATGCCCTTGGGTCGGTAGGTGTATGGATTGAATGGCTCCATCCACTTGCCGTTCTCGTCTTTGGCGCGGAAGAAACCAGTCTTCTCGTCGTAGATGTTGCGGTAGAGGTGGGCACGGCGGTTGAAGTATTCATAGTCGTCCATCTTGCCCAGGTGCTTGGCGAGTCGCGCCACGCAGGCATCGTCGAAGGCGTTCTCGAGCGTGATGGAGACTGACTCTATCTGTCGTGTCTCGGGCAGATAGCCATACTGCTCGAGCAACTTCCATGGCGACTGGCGGTGCTCGCGCATCGAGGTGCCGCGCACAGCCTCGTAGACGCGCTCGGCGTCGACTCCGGGCAGGCCCTTGAGGGCTGCGTCGACCATGACGGGTATGGCGTGGTTGCCTATCATGCAGTAGTTTTCAGATCCCCACAGCTGCCAGATGGGCAGATAGCCATAGACGTCGTACTGGCGCAGCATGCTCTTGACCATATCGCCCACTCGCTCGGGCTTGAGCAGTGCATAAAGCGGGTTGCAGGCACGGAAGGTGTCCCAGAGGGAGAAGGTGCTGTAGTGGGTCTCGCCCTCGGGCAGACGGGCGTCGGTGAAGTCGGAGCGTGTGTAGGCGCCGTTGACATCGGAGACGGTGTTGGGCTGGATATAGGCGTGGTAGAGGCCGGTGTAGAAGATGGCCTTCTGGTCGTCGGTGCCGTCGATGCGTATGTTGGCGAGCTCCTTCTCCCAGGCTGCCACTGCCTGCTGCTGGACAGTCTCGAAACTCCATCCGGGGTTCTCGGCCTCCATGTTTTCGCGGGCATTGTCTACGCTCACGGGCGAGAGCGCCACCTTGACGATGAGGGGTTCGCTCGACGCACCGAAGTCGAGGAAGCAGCGGGTGTCGCGGCCGTTGGCCACGTCGCCGTCTACATAGACCTCCTTGCCCTGGCGGAATGTCTTTGCCACTACGGGGCGTGAGAACTGGGCGTAGAAGTATACCTTGCGCGCCTTCTGCCATCCGCTGAGCATGCGGTAGCCCACCAGCGTGGTGGCGTTGACGAGGCGCAGCTGCGAATTGAAGATGATGGTCTTGCGGTCGCCGCCACGGTTCTGCCCGGCGTGACTCATGTCGAACGCCAGCGTCTGGGGCTTGCCTGCTGGATAGGTGATGCGGGTCATGCCCGTGCGGGTGGTGGCGGTGAGCTCGGTGTTGATGCCAGAACCGTCGAAGCGAACCGCATAATATCCCACGGAGGCCTTCTCGTTGTCGTGGCTGAAGGTGGCGGGGTAGAGGTCTTCGCCCTGCAGACGGGTGATGGGCTCTACCGATGGCTGCATCATCACGTCGAGCAGGTCTACACAGCCGGTGCCGCTCAGATGGGTGTGGGCGAAGCCGTAGATGGTGTTCAGGCTGTAGTCGTAGCCCGACGCGCCGTCGCCATTGGGGCATACAAACTCTTCGGGGCTCAGCTGGACCATGCCAAAGGGAGTGGTGGCGCCGGGGAAGTTGCCGCCCTTGAGGCTGTGGGCATCTACCTGGCCGGTGCCGATAAACGGGTTGACATAACGCGTCACGCCCTCGTCGGTCTGTGCCCATGAGGGCATGGCGGCCATGAGTGCCAACGCTAACATGCAGTGCTTGATGATTTTCATAATGGTAACTGTCTATATATATAATATGGTGCAAATATAAAAAAAAGTAAGGACAACGGCGAAGACGGTGGCTGAAAAACTGCGGACGCGGACAAATATTGCAGCCAACAGCCTAAAAACCACAGCCCCACCCTCGGCACGCTGCGCGCCGAGGGGCGTGGGCGCAGGGCTGTGGCGCGGGCGGCATGACGGCTGCTGCGGGGCGGCAACCGTGGCTGACGACGAAGCGAGGGCAGACGGGGCGAGGGGCAAGGGACGGCCGGTGGCGCAGGGCAGCCGCCCAAGCGGCGTGGGGCAAAGTCTGATGACCGTGGGGGATAAAAAAACACGTTTGCAGATGGCTTGCGGCATCTGCAAACGTGATGATAATCGTATCTGTGGCGGGCTCGGGTACGCCCGAGCGAGCATCGGCGAGGCTCAAGATGCGGGGGAGCGGACGGGGCGCGGTCTATCCCCGGATGACGCGGCGATAGACATCGAGCACCTGGGCTCCCACGTTGTTGCCCTCAAACCGGGCTACATATTCCATGCTGCGGGCTATGCGCTCGTCGCGCCCGGGAGCTCCCACGAGCACCTGGCTGATGGCATGGGCCATGGCGCGGTCGTCGTCGGGGTCTACGTAGAGGCAGTCGGGGCCTCCCGCCTCTTCCAGACAACTGCCCGTGCAGCCCACTACAGGCAGTCCGCTCTGGATGGCTTCGATGATGGGCACGCCGAAACCCTCGTAGCGCGAGGGGTAGACACACGCCTCTGCCATCTGGTAGAGCGAGGGCAGGTCGGCATTGGGCACACCGCTGAGCCAGCGCACCCGGTCGCCCAGTCCGTGGGCGGCGATGTAGTCCTTGACCTCCTGCGCATAGTCGGTCTGCCGGCCCACGATGACCAGCGCCACATCGTCTATGTGCTGCAGCGCCTTCACCGCCAGCAGTATGTTCTTGCGTCGCTCCACGGTGCCCACGTTGATGATGTAACGGCTGGGCAGCACGTAGCGGGCGTGCACATCCTGGAGTTTGGCATCGCTCTCGCGCAACTTGAAGTGGGTGCTGCAGCTCTGGTAGATAACCTCGATGTGGTCGGGGTTTACGTGGCCGTAGTGCATGATGTCGCGCTTGGTGCACTCGCTGATGGCTATGATGCGGTCTGCCTGGGCTATGGTGCGGTGGAATTTCCATGTGTATATCTTCACATCGGCCCTGTTGTAGTACTCGGGATGTCGCATGAAGATGAGGTCGTGGATGGTGACCACCGTGCGGATGCCGCTGCGATGGATGCCCAGCGGGAGCTCGCCCGAGAGTCCGTGGTAGAGGTCTACGGCGTCGCGGCGCAGGTCGCCCACGATGCCCCACGAGCGCCAGAGCCACTTGGGCATGTGGCCGCGGGGGTAGACAAAGTCCATATTGGCGGTGGTGCGTACCTGGGTGCGCAGGTCGTCGCGTCCGGCGTCGGGGGCGTAGAGCAGCAGACGGGTGTCGGCATCGATGATGCCCGCGAGGTCGTTGGCCAGATTGCGTCCGTAGCTGCCCAGCCCCGTGCCGTTGCGCACGATGCGTTTGGCGTCAAGTCCTATTTTCATGTTGTCGGTGTTAAAGCAGTGGGGGCAACTCGTAGAGACGTATGCCGTTGCTGCCCTTGATGAGGATATAATGGTCGCGTATGTCGTTGTCGGCGAGGGCTTGCTTGACCTCCTCCACATCGGCAAACTTGCGATACGCGGTGTCGGTATGGGCAAACTCTTCGCCCACGAGCCACACATCCTTGAGTCCGAGAGAGGCTATGTGGTCTGCGATGCGCTGGTGCTCCTCGTGGGAGGCGGCTCCCAGTTCGCGCATGTCGCCGAGGATGGCCATCTTGTGGTCTACCTGCATGAAGGCGAAATTGTCTACCGCCGCCTTCATGCTGGTGGGGTTGGCGTTGTAGGCATCCACGATGAGCGAGTTGCGCTGGGTCACGGTGAGCTGGGAGCGGTTGTTGCTCGGGATGTAGTGCTCGAGAGCATGGCATATCTGCTCGGGGCTCACGCCGAAGCGGAGTCCGATGGTGATGGCTGCCAGCATGTTGGTGATATTGTATGTGCCTATGAGGTGGGTCTGCACGCGGTAGGTGGCGCCGTGGGTCCACTCGAAGCAGAGGAACGGGGCGCTGCTAACCACTCTTCCCATCACGTCGGCAGGGCTTGCGGCATCGGCAGAGTAGGTCATGGCGTCGTCGAGATGACGCTCGGCGGCCATGGCGGTGAGGTAGGGGTTGGCGGCGTCGATGAAGGTCTGGCAGTGGTGGGCGGCGAGGAAGTCGTAGAGTTCGCCCTTGGTGGCCATCACGCCCTCGAACGAGCCGAAGCCCTGCAGGTGGGCTCGACCCACATTGGTAATCATGCCGCAGGTGGGCTCGACATACTCGACCAGCGCGCGGATGTCGCCGGGATGGGATGCGCCCATCTCCACTACGGCTATCTCGTGGGTGTCGTTGAGTCGCAGCAGCGTCTTGGGCACTCCCACATCGTTGTTGAAGTTGCCCTCGGTGTGCATCACGCAGTAGCGCTCGGCGAGCACAGCCGATACGAGCTCCTTGGTAGTGGTCTTGCCGTTGGTGCCCGTGATGCCTATTACGGGGATGTCGAACTGGCGGCGGTGCTCGCGTGCCAGCTCCTTGAAGGTGGTCAGACAGTCGTCGACCAGGATGTGTCGGCCGTCGTCCTTATAGTATTCCTTGTTGTCTATCACCACATAGGCACAGCCCTTGTCGAGGGCGGTGTCGGCGAAAAGGTTGCCGTCGAACGAGGCGCCCCTGAGTGCGATGAAGATGCTTCCCTCCGGACAGTTGCGGCTGTCGGTGGTTACGGTGGGGTGTTGTTGGTACAATTGGTATAATTGTCTGCTATCCATAGCTTATGTCATTTACATCGCAAAAGTACAAAAAATATTTTACCTTGAACCACAACGGACCGAAAAATGTGCGCACGGTGCAGACGATAGCCTCTATTGGCGTCGGGATGACGCCCGCCGGCGCGGATGTAGGCTATGGATGGGTATATATAAATAAGGTGGGGCTGCGGTGCATGAACGCGTTCTCTCGCCGTGCCGCCTGCTGGGGCGAAGATGCCGCAAAATGTCTTGTCCCTTTTCAGGGCTCCGCCCTATGCGGCGGTGCGTGGTGGTGGATGTTGCCGAGAGGGGCTTGGCACAATGGCGGACCTTTTGGGGTTGCTCTTTTTTTCGTGTTTCTGTCCTTTGCGATCTATCCCTTTATGTAATAATGTTTGTGTTGATAATCATGCCGTCAGTGTGTGCTTGACCGCGGTGTGTGAATGTTGACAAAAAGTTGAAAAATGGAGTTTCTACGCTTCTGTCAGATTGACATAGGTCAAGAAAGGGGGGGGGGGGGGGAATACTTCATGGAAATTTTCGGTTAGAGGATTTTAATGGGTACCTTTGCACCCCAGAATTAAGCAAACTAATTATTACTTCAGAAATTAGATAGAAAACAAAAGTTATATAAGTTATGGAATTAAGTACAAGTATGCTTAAAAAAATTACCAAAGTTACATTTCTTTTCTTTCTCCACATGCTTTTTGCAGCCTCGATTGCTCAGGCGGCAGACAAGCCCGTGTATCAGGAGACTGACAGTAGTAAACCCAATTATCTGAGCAACCGCCGTGCGCTGGTTGGCCCCGGATGCAGTGTCAACTCGCTGTTTGACGGAGTCAAGGTGATAGGTGGAGTCAAGGACTTGCAGAACCTCGTGGATGAGGACTTGTCCAATTATGCCTCTTTCCCCTCGCTTGCCGATGTGGGCGTGGCGGTGGCTCCCATCGTGAGCGTCAAGGACCTCGACAATGCATATGCTGCTGGTACTGAGGTGGGCTTCTCGCTCCAGGGTAACACCAGCGCTGCGCTGTTGAAACTCGACGTGAGCACCTTCTATCGCATCTGGTTCTACCGCAATGGAGAGAAGGTGGGCGAGGCTGCCGTCAAGGAAGGTCAGGATGTCAAGGGCCTTGAACTGAAGCTGATAGAGCTCCCCGGCAATAAGGACTTTACCAAGGATATCACTGCCACAGCCCCTGCCGAGTTTGACGAAATCAAGTTGGTCAAGGCTGGTGTGGACGTGGCTGCCCTCGGCACATTCAATGTGCGCTATGCTTTTGTAGGCAAGGCCAGAACCTTTACGCTTACCAAGAGTGGTATTGAGGAGTATAACAAATTGACCGGCCAGAACATCACCGTGAAAGGACACGGTGAGCCGGGTGACCATTGGGCAGTAAACGCAAGTAACCTGGTGGACGACGATTTGGAGAATGGTCGTGCGGTTGTTGTCTTGTTGGAGGTGTTCTCTTCTCTTCCTGCTACAGTAACTGCTGATAATGGCATTAAGAATAAAGAGACCTTCAAGGCTGGCACAGAGGTAGGATTTGTCTATACCAACACTACCGGACTGGACCTGTCTGTGGCCAAAACAATCAAACTGACCCTCTACGATACCAATAACAAAAAAATAGATGAGTACTGGGCTTCTGCCTCTGTCCTGGGCTTGACTGCAGGAAAGGTTGAGAAAGGTACGTTCCTTATCAAGGCTCCCAAAGACTTCTCTTCTGCCAAGATTACATTCCCAGGCGTATTGTCTATAACCGCAGGTGAGGTCAAGGTCAACTACGCCTTCATCCGTATGGCTTCGGAGATAGCCTCGCACCATTGCCCCATCAATGTGGTAGCCAGCAAGTCGGTGTGTGATTGTAACAATGAGTATCAGCTCGACTGGAACAAGGACATCGATGTGACCTGGAGCGTGGACAAGGAACCCCAGGGTTCTCACGCTACTGTGGACAATACCGGCAAGGTGACGCTCAGCGTTCCCGGCGAATACCGCTTCAAGGCACAGGCTGCAGATGGCTGCTACGAGTACACCACCCTGGGTTATGGCAATGTGGCTGCCTATGATGCTGCCAAGAACGGCGAGAAGATACTGGTCAATGTAGACAAGAGCAGTCCTCTCTATGAGCTGACCGACCGACGCGGTGGCGGACTGTCTATCTCGAGCGGCGTGAAGAACAGCAGCGCGCTGCTGTCTAAGGACCTGCGCAACTTCAGCTATCTCAAGGCAAGCGTAGACCTGATTGAAAACAAGGTGCTGGCTGGTGTGAAGAGCATCGACGGCAGCAACCTCGCCGAGGGATTTGACGGTAAGATGAAGGCAGGATTTGTGGTTGCCACCAATACCACCGGACTCACTGCCAATGTGCTCGACATATTCAATGTACATATATATAATAAAGGTGAAGAGGTCAAGGTAAATGCCACCAAGCACTGGAGTACCATCTCCGCCGGACTGGCTGGCAGCGGCCAGATGCAGAAGATGCGCTACAGCATTGAACTGCCCAAGGGTACTGTGTTCGATGAGATTGTGCTTCAGAAAACTGGTGTGCTGAGCGCTGACCTCTCTCAGTTTAATATCTATTATGCATTTGTAGACGACGCCGAGAATACCACTCCTTCAGAGGACCTGCTCTACAACGCCACCATCATCTCTCACAAAAATACAGACGCCTCTATCGACTTCAAGAACAGCGATGTGTTCAGTGTAGCCAATATCGGCAACGGCATAGACAACATCGCCAATGTGATAGACGGCAACCTCAAAAATGGTGTCAATTTCCCCTTGGGTGCCAATCTGGGTGGAGCCAAGCTCGCAGTCAACATGGGCTGTGTGGCTACTCCCGGCCAGCAGCTGGTGGTAGTGATGGACAAGGTGAAGTTGGGTCTGGGTGTGGAACTGGGCAATGCGCTCAAGATCATCACCAGCCTGAAGGGTGAGAAGCAGGAAGAACTGACCTCATGGAAGGTGCTGGGCGCAGACATCATCGGCGACGGCGGCGAGTCGTATGCCATGCTCAACCCCACCAAGGAGTTTGACCAGGTAAGCATCGTTCCACTCAATGTACTGGGTGCCCTCACCAATATCAAACTCTATGGTCTGGCTCTGCGCAATGATGCCAATGAAGACGGTGTGCCCGACGTGGTAGACCCCGAGCCATGTGCCCGTGAACTGGTGCTTGACGAGGACTATGCACTTGCCGAGGAAAGCAGCATGAACAATGTGCGCATGGTGCTGCACCGCACTCTCGCCAAGAACGTAACCGGTGACTATGCCTGGAACTCCATCATCCTGCCCGTAAGCATGACCCGCGCCCAGATAGACCAGGCTTTCGGTAGCGATACCAAGCTGGCCGAACTCTCCAAGGCCGAAGACAAGTGGATATACTTCAAGGAGATGGCTCGTCCTGCCAATGACGCCGACGTGGTGCTCAATGCCAACGTACCCTACCTTATCATGCCTTCGCGCGAGGCCGACCTCGATGCGAACGCCCAGTATGAGTCGATGAAGAACGGTATGGTAAACGGTCCTATCTACTTCGCTACCGGCATCAGCTACGAGAAGCCTGCCACGATGGAAAACAGCGTGAGCAGCAACGAGGCCGAGGCAATTGACTTCTGCGGTTCTTACGAGAAGTCAACAAAGGTTGCCGCCGGTTCATACATGATGAGCAAGGGCAATCTGGTACACACTGCCATAGACCATAACATCAAGCCCTATCGTGGATGGCTCAACGTGGTCTTCGGCGGCCAGCAGCAGAAGCAGCTCAGACTTATCGACGTAAACGGCACCACTACCGACATCAAGAACATCGGTGAGATAACCACCAAGCGTGCCACTGGCATCTATACCATCGGAGGCCAGCGCATGGAGAGCGACAATCTGCCCAATGGCGTGTATATTATCAATGGTGTAAAGGTAATCAAAAAGTAAAAACGATATAAACAGACTGATAAAAATGAACAAGAAACTTTCATACGAGGCACCTCGTACTACAGCATACAAGATAGAAGCATCATCTGCCATCCTCGCTGCATCAGGCGGCTGGACCAACTCTGACAAAGAGCATGGATTTGACATCGTAGAAGAAGATGTCAACAACCCGTACGACGACAACGACTTTTAGTCAGTAGCAGAGACATAACCATAAGCGCCGGCAATTCCAAACAGGAGTTGTCGGCGCTCTTGCATAGTATGGGGGCGTGTATATAGGGCAGTCGTTCCAACAGGGGCCACTTCCCAGTTCTTGCCATGGGGGACTTGGGCCGCGATTACATAGTCAAGGCTTGCGGTGTGTTACTCGCTGTTGATATGTCTGTGCAGGCTGCTATGAATGACGCCATCGGCTAATCGCAACACTTACAGGGTAGCTATGATATGTACCCTACAACCGGCACTTACAGCGTAGTTAAGATATGAACCGTGTAACCTCTGCTTCGTCTTGATGTTTCTGAAGCCCCGCTCGCTGGCATTGGAAACACGGGCTGTCGGCGCTACGGATGAACCTCTATTTCCTGTTGCTTAGAGTGATGGCTAATGATATGAAGGCAAAGGTAATGCCCACGATGCATACGCCTAACCAGTTGGCTCGGTTCCATAAATATCCGGCACAGAATGTACCGAGTGAACCACCTATAAAGTATGTGGTCATGAAGATGGTGTTGGCACGGTTGGAAGCATGCGGAATCTCTTGCAGGCATCCGCTTTGATTACTGAGTTGCTGACATTGCAATCCTATGTCGACCAGGATGATGGCTGCGATGAGCCCTGCGTAGGTGTCGCCGAAGAGCAAGGCTATTCCCCAGGCCATAATCTGCATGCTTGCTCCGAACAGACTGAATTTACGAATGCCGAACTTAGGGACCTGTTTGCCTATGCCACTTGCCGCCACAGCACCCATGATGCCGCAGAGTCCGAGCATCCCTACCATGTCGCTTCCTGCCCTGAAAGGTGGCTGAGCAAGATGAAAGGCGAGGCACGACCATATGGCCATCATGCTGCCGAAACCAAAGGCGGCACGGATGGAGTAGATGCGTACCGAGGGGTGGAGAATGATAATCTCTGCCATGGTGTTCATTAGTCCTCTATAAGTACCTTCATAGTTGCGTTTCATCTCTGGCATCATCAATAGCATCACGCCCATGCAGATGAGCATCACGAAGGCGGCGATAATAAACATCTCGCGCCATCCCAGCCATTCGCCGATGTAGCCGCTAATCACTCGTGAGGTAAGGATGCCCGTAAGTAATCCGGATAGTACAACGCCCATATTCCTGCTCTTGTTCTTGGGTGCAGAAAACTGTCCTGCGATCGGGATGAAGAACTGTGGAATCACGGAACAGGCTCCTATCAGCAACGAAGCCCCCCAGAGCATCCACACGTTTTGTGCCACTGCCATCACGATGGCCATCACGGCAGCGATGCTCATATTGAAGAGGATGAGTCTCTTGCGTGAAAACATGTCGCCCAGGGGAATGAGGAAGAATAGGCCAAGCGCATAGCCTATCTGCGTAATCACGGTGATGAGGTTGGCGCTCTGCTCGGTAATGCCTATGTCATGACGGATTAGTTCGAGCAACGGTTGGTTGTAGTAGCAGTTGGCTACTGTGAGTCCTGCGATGATGGCCATCATCAGGAGAATGTTGCGGGGAATACCTTGATTTTCTTTTAGCTGTATCATTTGGGTCTGTTTCTTATTCCTTTGGGACAGCAAAAGTACTACAAAGTTCTTTAATTACATTGTTCTTAGCGTTTTTTTATTGCTGCCACGCTAAAGTGGCGGGATAATGCTCATAGGGCGGCTGGTATACTGAATGGAGTATGGTGAACCTTTGTCCATGAGTCAGTTCTCTTTTGGCATCTTCCCTCTGTTTGTGTTTCGGCATAGTCTGCCATGTCTTCAATCTATCCCTGAGACAATCTGCTCAAAAGCGACACGGATATGAGCTGGAGTCTGAGGACCGATTTGGGGGTCAACAAAAGAAACAGGGTTGCGGGAATGGAACCTGCAACCCTGAAGTGAGTGGTTGCCGCACTGATGATGCGGCGGGTGATAAGTGCGCTATATACCTTATTATATATATAGCATTATCTCTTGGACAGAACTTCCTGCTCGTACTTCTGTACCTCGGCGATGTACTGCTCGGCTACAGGCACATTGTTCTTGAGGTTGAAGTAGTCGAATACGGCGCCGAATGGGAGGGTCTTCATCTCCTCGAGGAGGGCGAGGCGCTCGAAGCCCTTGCCGTCGTCCTCGTACTTGCGCAGTGTGGCAAGCGGCTCAAGGAATGCCTGGAGCAGAGACTTCTGGGCTGCACGTACGCCGATGACGTAGGCTCCAATGCGGTTGATGGATGCGTCGAAGTAGTCGAGGCCGATGTGGGCACGGTCGAGGGCGTTGGCACGCACAAGCTCGGTGAAGAGGTTGCGGGTGTTGTCGTCGAAGAGTGTCACGTGGTCGGAATCCCAGTGCATGGGGCGGCTCACGTGGAGCATCAGCTCGGGCACGAAGAGGAGGAGGCTTGATACCATATCGCTCACATTCTCGGTGGGCTCGTAGTGGCCGGTGTCGAGGGTGTAGATGGCGTTGTTCTTGGAGCAGTAGCCTGCGAAGAAGTCGTGAGAACCTACGGTGTAGGCTTCGAGACCGATGCCGAAGAGCTTGGCTTCGAGACAGGACTTCATGTGGGGCAGGTCTTCGGCGAGGATTTCGTCGAGGCTCTCTTTGAGAATCTGGCGGTAGCGGTAGCGCTCTACGGTGAGGTCCTTGCTTCCGTCGTGAACCCAGATGTTCATGATACAGGGGTCGCCCTGTGCCTTACCCATGGCATCGGCGATGCGGCGGCAGCGCTTGGTGTGCTCAATCCAGAAGTCGCGGATGGACTTGTCGGGATTGGCCAGCGAGAGGTCGCCACTCTTGGGGTGGGAGAAACTGGTGGAGTTGAAGTCGAGCTTCAGGTTGTGCTCCTTTGCCCAGTCAATCCATCCCTGGAAGTGGGAAACTTCTACCTGGTCGCGGTCTACAAACTTGCCGCCGAACTCGCCGTAAATCTCGTGGAGGTTGAGGCGATGGTTGCCTGCGAGCAGGGTCTGTACTTTCTCTATATCCTGACGCAGCTCGTCGATGTTGCGTGCCTTGCCGGGGTAATTGCCTGTGGCCTGGATGCCACCGGTAAGAGCCGAGTTGCTCTCAAAGCCTGTCACGTCGTCGGCTTGCCAGCAGTGAAGTGATATAGGGGTCTTCTCGAGTTCGGAGATGGCTTTGTCGGTGTCTATGCCAAATTCAGCGTAACGCGCCTTGGCGATGGCATAGTTCTGTTCAATGGTTTCTACTTTCATGATTTTGTTATTTTTTTGGTTCATATTTCTTAATCTCTACCGAGTTGGCTATGATATGGCGCATCTGCCAGATGTCATCCACCTCTCCGGCTGCTTTGGCCTGGAGCATCACGTTGCCCAAGGCAGTGCCCTCCTGTGGGCCTGCCAGTACGGTGATGCCGCAAGCGTCGGCGGTAAGCTGGTTGAGGAAGTCGTTCTTGGAGCCGCCTCCGATGATGTGGAGCACCTTGATGTCGGTCTCGCTGAACTCGCGCAGGTAGCCCAGCACCTCGCTGTAGCGTCGGGCGAGCGAGTCGAAGATGCAGCGGATAATCTGTCCGTGGGTTTCGGGCACGGGCATACCGTGGTCGCGGCAATACTGCTGTATGGTGGCTACCATGGAGTCGGGATTGGTGAAGCAGGGGTCGTCGGGGAAGATGAAACTCTCGTTGTCCTCTATCTCCCAGGCTTCCTTCTGCAGCTCGAGGTGTCCCAGATGGCGCAGCTCTGACCATTCCTGTCGGCAGCGCTCGTAGAGCCACATGCCGCAGATGTTCTTGAGGAAACGTGTGGTTCCGCCTACGCCGCCCTCGTTGGTGAAGTTGAGCTCGTAGCTGCGGTCGTTGATGATGGCTTTCTTGGACTCGATACCCATGAGGCTCCATGTGCCGCTGCTGAGGTAGGCAAACTCTTCGTCCTTGGCGGGCACAGCGGCTACGGCGCTGGCAGTGTCGTGTCCGGCTACAGCTATCACGGGCACGGCGCCGAGTCCGGTCTGCTTCTGCACGGCCTCGTTGATGGTGCCGATGATGGTGCCGGGGTGGGTGAGTGTGCCAAACTGTTCGCGCTTCAAACCTATGCTCTCAAGCAGGCGCTCGTCGAGGTCGCCCGTGGTGGGGTTGAGCATCTCTGAGGTCGAGGCGACGGTGTATTCGCAGATGGCGTTGCCGGTGAGCATGTAGCTCAGCGCGTCGGGCATGAAGAGTATCTTCTTGGCATTGCACAGTGCCACGTTGCCCATCTCGCCCATGGTGTAGAGCTGGAAGAGGGAGTTGAAGTTCATGAACTGGATGCCGGTGCGCTGATATACCTCGGCGCGGCTAATCTTCTCTTCGAAGTAGCGCTCCATCATGCCCATGGTGTGTGGGTCGCGGTAGGCGAGTGGGTTGCGCAGAGGCTGGCCGTCGTCGCCAATGCATACGAAGTCGCATCCCCAGGTGTCGATACCTATGCTCGTAATCTCAATGCCACGCTCGGCGACGGTCTTGAGTCCCTTGATGATTTCATTATATAGGGCAAAGAGGTCCCAATAGAAAAAGCCATTGACATTGATTAGAGGATTGCCAAAACGGGTAATCTCCTCCAAAGCAACCTTGCCGTCTGCAAGGGTGCCTATGATAGTTCTTCCGCTGGTTGCGCCTAAGTCAACCGCAAAGAAACACTTTCTATTCTTCATGATTTGTGTAAGATTTTTAGTTTTTCTGCAAAGTTAACTGATTGTTGGCATTGCGCATCTTGTTTTTTGACCTTAATTCATAAGTTTTTGACAATATCTACACATAATTATATTATATATATGCACGTGGGGGGCTGGATGGACGCGCGGGAATGGTATCGGTGGGGGCCTGTTTGACGATTATGGTTGTCGGGGCGTGTCGTGGTGGTGGCTGCGGGTGTGGTGAGGGTCGAGAGGCGTCTTCGGGTGCTTTTTGCGGTTTTTCCCGCTCTTTGGGCGTGGGTGGGATATGAAGCGAAGATTGGCTCTGGAGCCACTAAAATCGTGACAAAATGGGCGAAAATGGCCTCTTTTGTCAAAATATGCGAAAAAATTGCGTTTATTTTCAACTTTTTTTGTTGAAATGTTTGGTTTGTGTTGAAAAAAGCTATACCTTTGCATCCGCTTTCGAGAATGAAACACTTCTCCTGAGCGCTGAAGAAAGAGTTCTTTGAAAGATTTAAGATAAACAGAAGAGTAGTAGTACAAGAAGCGAGCGGCTTCCGGAGCGATCGGGAAGCCACTTGGGTAAAATGAAGCTACCGTCAATAGATATAGAGACA